>JAZUJC010000208.1:0-3852 GCA_045642625.1 Lachnospiraceae bacterium | reverse complement strand
ATTAAATAATCCTTAAACGATTTAATATTTTTCAAAAAAAACAAAAAAGGCGCAGTCTCCTACGCCTTTCTGATAACCATTGTTATTTCAAATAAATCACCGGAAACCCGGCCAAATATATCTCCGTCCATAAGGCGCATAAGATTTTTGCAGATAAACAAACCAAGCCCAGAGCCTTTACTACCCTCACTATTGGTTCCACGGTAAAATGACTCGAATATATGAGGAAGTTCTTCTTCCTTAAGAGTATTACCGGTGTTGGATATTGTAATAAGCTTACAGTCCTCTTCCTCACTTACACTTATGGAAATACTGCTGCCGTCACCGTACTTCATGGCATTTTCAATTATATTCTGCATTACTTCAATGAGGCGGTCTCTATCTCCTTTTACGAGACAGTTTTCATAGGGAGCTACAGTAAATTCGGTATGAACAACCGACAACCGGTCTTTATAATAAACCTCCACAAAAGAAATAACATCCTTAAGATATACTTCCGAATTAACCACTTCAAGATTCAGGAAGTCTTCCCTCGAAGCTTTTGTGATTTGGTTTACATAATCCCTTATTTCTCCTATATTTTTATGAATACCTCCATACACATCCCGCTTCTTTTCATCGGTATCGTAAAGCCCTGATTCCAGTGCCTTGGTATAAAGCTCAATTGCCGATAAGGGAGTTTTTATATCATGTGACAAAGAAAGAATAAGCGTCTTCTTTTCTTTTTGAAGATTCAATTCTTTTTCCTTGTTATCCTCAAGGTTTTCCCTTAGCATATCAAGGCCCCATATAAATTTACCGAAATACTTGCTCTTTTCCTGTTTTAGAGGAGTAGTCAGGTTTCCCTTGGCAAGAGATGTTGTAAATTCACTCATATTGTGAAAAGGCTTAATAATTTTAAGCGATACATAAATATACAAAATAAGCGTTACAACAATCATTGCCGCCATGGACACATTCATTATTATAAGAGGCATATATGATCCGGCTTCTCTGTAGGCAATTAAATATAACTTGTCTCCTACAGGTTCCACCAAATAATCTTCCACCGTCAGTTCCCGGGGATTATACTCCTTAACATACAAAAGGCTTTCATACTTTGACATATCCACAGCTTCCGGGGAAGCATTTTCCAGTTCCTTAACAAGCCTTGAAGCTTCAACACGGTAACTTCGCCCACTTACGTTATTGGCCTTATTGATATATATAATGTTGCCCAGAATCAAAATAACAATTTCCAGTGCTATTATTCCAAGCCATACCCTTCTAAGCTTATTCAAAACGGTATCCCACTCCCCATTCAGTCAGTATATGCTTTGGCTTCTTAGGATCTTCTTCGATTTTTTCCCTGAGCCATTTTATATGAACCGTAAGTGACTGCAGCTCCGTATCGCTGTCCGAACCCCAGATAGTGTTAAATATATATTCTTTTTTAAGGGTTACTCCCTTATTTTCCATAAACAGCTTAATAAGGCTGAATTCCTTCTCGGTAGTTTCTTTTTCCACTCCGTCCACATACATAATATGTTTAACGGTATTTAACAGGAGGTTGCCGTCTCTTAGTTCCTCCACCGCATACTTACGCTTAAATACGCCTTTAATCTTTGCCAAAAGAATATCTATGTCATAGGGCTTTACTATATAATCATCGGCTCCAAGATTAAGTCCCATCAGTTCATCCGACTTTTGATTTTTGGCACTGGCAATAAGAATATGGGTATTGGAGGTCTCTCTTATCTTTGAACACACCGCATATCCGTCCATACCGGGCAGCATTATATCAAGAACAATAAGCCTGGCCCCGTAGGTCTCATACAGTTCCATTGCCTTCTCTCCCGTATTGGCAAGGGCTACAGCATAATTTTCTTTTCTTAAGAAATCACAAAGAAGATTTCCTATTTCCAGATTATCTTCAACTACTAAAACATCAAGCATTTATATTTCTCTACTGTCTTTCACATTTCTTTTTCTTATTTGTACTGCATTCACCATAATTTTCACATCTGTAACACACTTCATTGACAGCCTCACCGGTGTTAAAGAATGTTTCAATGTTACTGATGGTTGTTGAAGCAATATTTTCCAACGCTTCTTCCGTTAAAAAAGCCTGGTGAGAAGTTACTATAACATTAGGCATTGAAAGGAGCCTTGCCATAATATCATCGTCCAGGATGTGACCGGACTTGTCATTAAAGAATAAGTCGCCTTCTTCCTCGTATACATCCATGCAGGCCGCACCAATATGTCTTGACTTAATACCCTCCAGCAGAGCGTTTGCATCAATAAGTCCGCCACGGGAAGTATTAATAAGAACTACTCCTTTTTTCATTTGGGATATGCTTCCATTATTTACCAGATGCCTGCTTTCATCGGTAAGTGGGCAATGTAGGGAAATCACATCACTTTGGGAAAGCAGTTCCTCCATGGAAACATATTGGGCATCTATTCCTTCTGCTGGGTACTTATCGTAAGCTAACACCTTCATGCCAAAACCGTTACATATGTTAATAAAAGCCTTTCCGATTTTTCCTGTACCGATAACACCGACAGTTTTGCCATATAAATTAAACCCAACAAGGTCATTTAAACTAAAATTGAATTCTCTGGTTCGATTATATGCTTTGTGAATTCTCCTGACTGATGTCAAAAGAAGGGCCATTGCATGTTCTGCCACTGCCTCCGGCGAATATGCAGGAACCCTTACAACGGTTATTTTGCCATGACAGGCCCTTACATCAACACTGTCAAAGCCGGCACAACGGAGGGCTATCATTTTAACCCCCAGCTCATACAGCTTATCTGCCACAAAACTGTCAACAGAATCATTTACAAAGGTACATACCGCATCCCTGCCTGCTGCCAGCATAACACTGTCCCTATTGAGCTTTACCGGATAAAAAGTGATTTCAATATTCTCCGGGCATATCTTTCTAAATGAAGCCTCATCATAGGGCTTTGAATCAAACATTGCAATCTTTATCATACGCTGCTTCCTGTTTCTTTCTTTTGCATTGTAGCAAACAAATCGTTACAGGTTAATACCCCTGTAATCTATAACACCATTACCAGCGTTCCCGCACCGATAAGAATGCATCCGATTAAAGACTTTACAGTAAATGCTTCATGCAGAAAAACAAAAGCAAGAATCAGTGTCAATACAACCGACAACTTATCTATGGGAACAACCTTGGATGCCTCACCCATTTGCAGGGCCTTATAATAACAAAGCCAGGAAGCTCCTGTCGCCAGACCGGAAAGAATTAAAAAAATCCAGCTCTTTTTGCTGATAGATACAATTCCTCCCTGGGTATTGGTAACAAAAACCATTACCCACGCCATGGCAAGTACCACAACTGTTCTGATCGCCGTGGCCAGATTGGAATTAACGCCCTCTATTCCCACTTTGGCAAGTATGGAGGTCAATGCAGCAAACACAGCCGATAAAATAGCAAATACCGCCCACATATTATTCCCCTTTCTCATAGCAGTCACCTTGTACACATACATTAGTAAACAAATTCTTATGACATAAGTATAATACAAAAAATCTCCGTTTAGAAATCTTTCCTTTCCAAACGGAGATAATTATTTTATGCAATTTCAGTCAGTTTATTTATCAAACTTCTCTGCTGCCTCTTCAAGATATTTAATAATAGGCAAATGCTGCGGGCAAACCCCTTCACACTGTCCACACTTATAACAGGAGCTTGCTTTACCGGATTCGGCAGTCAAACCGTTATAATAAAATACAGGTCTGTTATCTCCGGGGAACTTTCTCAATGTATTCACGGCATTGAAAACATCCGGAATTTTTATTCCTGCAGGGCATCCGTCACAGCAATATCTGCAGCC
>JAZUJC010000207.1:0-3698 GCA_045642625.1 Lachnospiraceae bacterium | reverse complement strand
AGCATGTGCTCTACATACAACTCCCGTCCCCGTCCGGCAGAAGTGATGATAACCAAAGATGGTGAGGTTAAGCAGATCAGAAGAGCAGAAACTTACGAAGAAAGTCGGATCGTAGCCATGTCGTTCTGTGAGCCAAGGAGTTGTACAAAAGGATTGTCTTCCTAAGACCGCTTGGCCTCCGACTTAGCATGTGCTCTACATACAACTCCCGTCCCCGTCCGGCAGAAGTGATGATAACCAAAGATGGTGAGGTTAAGCAGATCAGAAGAGCAGAAACTTACGAAGATTTGCTTAAATATATGTAACATTACTTAAAGATGGTCAAAAAGTTTAATCTTTTTGTCTATAATATTCCTTGAAAAAATAGCCAATATAAATTACCCTTAATAAAACGGATAAAAAGGGACTGAAGCAAAAGAAATGAAATTATCACCTTCAATTCTGGCAGCTGATTTTTCAGTGCTGGGTAATCAAATTAAAGAGGCTGATTTAAGCGGTGCAGACTATATCCATATTGATGTTATGGATGGTTTGTTTGTTCCTTCTATTTCTTTTGGTATGCCGGTTATTTCTTCCATAAGAAAAGTAACAGACAAAGTGTTTGATGTTCACTTAATGATTCAGAACCCTATTCGTTATGTTGAAGAATTTGCTAAGTGTGGTGCAGATATTATTACATTCCATTTAGAAGCTTGTGAAGATGTTGATGCAACAATTGAGGCAATTCATAATGCAGGCTGTAAGGCTGGTATTTCGATTAAGCCCGGAACTCCCGCAGAAGAACTGTTTCCTTATCTTTCCAAGATTGAAATGGCATTGATAATGACAGTTGAACCCGGTTTTGGTGGTCAGAAGTTTATGGACAGCACTCTTCCTAAAATTACAGCAGTTAGAAACGAGATTAATCGTCTTGGTCTTTCTACCGATGTTGAGATTGATGGTGGAGTTACCCGTGATAATGTTCAGGCTATTTTAGCTGCCGGTGCCAACGTAGTTGTTGCCGGTTCTTCAGTGTTTAACGGAAATATTAAAGAAAATGTTATTTATTTCAAAAACCTCTATTGAATTAGAGGTTTTTTCTATGTTACCATAGTAAAAATATTTAGGAGGCAGAAGACAAATGGGAAAAAGAAATGATATCAAAAAAGTCTTAATTATCGGCTCAGGTCCTATTATTATCGGACAGGCATGCGAGTTTGACTATTCAGGAACTCAGGCATGTAAGGCCCTCAGAAATTTAGGTTACGAGATTGTGCTGGTTAACTCTAACCCCGCTACAATCATGACTGACCCCGGTATTGCAGACGTTACATATATTGAGCCTTTAAATGTAAACAGGCTTGAGGCAATTATTGCAAAAGAAAGACCCGATGCAATTCTCCCCAACTTAGGTGGACAGTCCGGTCTTAACCTTTGTTCAGAGCTTGCTACCAAAGGCATACTTGATAAGTATGGCGTAAAGGTAATCGGTGTTCAGATTGATGCAATTGAGCGTGGTGAAGACCGTATCGAGTTTAAGAAGACCATGAACAAACTCGGCATTGAAATGGCCCGCAGTGAGGTTTCCTACTCAGTTGAGGAAGCTCTTGCAATAGCAGATAAGTTAGGATATCCCGTTGTACTTCGTCCTGCATACACCATGGGTGGAGCAGGCGGCGGTCTTGTTTATAATAAAGAAGAACTCTCTACCGTATGTGAAAGAGGTTTAAAGGCTTCTCTTGTAGGACAGGTTCTTGTTGAAGAATCAATCCTTGGCTGGGAAGAGTTAGAGCTTGAAGTTGTAAGAGATGCTAAGGGACAGATGATTACAGTATGTTTCATTGAAAACATCGATCCTCTTGGTGTTCATACCGGTGACTCATTCTGTTCAGCTCCCATGCTTACTATTTCTGAAGATGTTCAGAAGGAACTTCAGAGACAGGCATACAGCATTGTAAACGAAGTAGGCGTTATCGGTGGTACCAACGTTCAGTTCGCTCATGATCCTGTATCAGGCCGTATCATCGTAATCGAAATTAACCCCAGAACCTCTCGTTCTTCAGCTCTTGCTTCTAAGGCAACAGGTTTCCCTATTGCCCTTGTATCAGCAATGCTGGCTTCAGGACTTACCCTTGATGAAATTCCCTGCGGTAAGTACGGAACTCTTGATAAATATGTTCCCGATGGTGACTATGTTGTTATTAAGTTCGCTCGCTGGGCATTTGAAAAGTTCAAGGGCGTTCAGGATAAGCTTGGCACTCAGATGCGTGCCGTTGGTGAAGTAATGAGTATCGGTAAGACCTATAAAGAAGCATTCCAGAAGTCTATCAGAAGTTTGGAAATCGGTCGTATGGGTCTTGGTTTTGCTAAAGACTTTAATGAAAAATCCAAAGAAGAACTTCTTAAGATGCTGGCAGTTCCAACATCCGAAAGACACTTCATTATGTATGAAGCATTAAGAAAGGGAGCTACCGTTGAAGAATTATGGCAGCTTACCAAGATTAAGCACTATTTCATTGAGCAGATGAAGGAATTGGTTGAAGAGGAAGAAGAGCTTCTTAAGCATAAGGGTTCCGTTCCTTCAGACGAAATGCTGACTCAGGCAAAGAAGGATGGTTTCTCAGACAAGTATCTTGCTAAGATTCTTGAAGTCTCAGAAGCAGACATTCGTAACAGACGTATTGCAATCGGCGTTACAGAAGCTTGGGAAGGTGTTCACGTAAGTGGTACACAGGATAGCGCATATTACTATTCAACATATAATGCAGAGAAC
The DNA here is from genome assembly GCA_045642625.1 of Lachnospiraceae bacterium. Lineage (GTDB taxonomy): Bacteria > Bacillota > Clostridia > Lachnospirales > Lachnospiraceae > UBA1258. Next base: position 946 of record JAZUJC010000207.1, on the reverse strand, counting down.
AAGAATAAAGTTAATACAGACCGCCAGAAGGTTATGATTCTCGGTGGTGGCCCTAACCGTATCGGCCAGGGTATTGAGTTTGACTACTGTTCTGTTCACGCAGCTCTTGCTCTTAAGAAGCTTGGCTTTGAAACAATCATCGTAAACTGTAACCCTGAAACCGTATCAACCGACTATGATACATCGGATAAGCTCTATTTCGAGCCCCTTACAGTTGAAGATGTTCTCAGCATTTACAACGAAGAAAATCCTGTCGGTGTTATTGCTCAGTTTGGTGGACAGACCCCTCTTAACCTCTCTGCAGAGCTTAAGAAGAACGGCGTAAAGATTCTTGGTACTTCTCCTGAGGTTATTGACCTTGCCGAAGACAGAGATCAGTTCCGTGCAATGATGGATAAGCTTGGCATTCCTATGCCTGAAGCAGGAATGGCTGTTACTACCGAAGAAGCTTTGGAAGTTGCCAACAAGATTGGTTATCCTGTAATGGTTCGTCCTTTCTATGTATTGGGTGGACGTGGTATGGAAGTGGTTCACGATGATGAAACACTTGTAGAATATATGAAGGCTGCTATCGGTGTTACACCTGACAGACCTATTCTTATTGACAGATTCTTAAAGCATGCTATGGAATGTGAATCCGATGCAATCTGTGATGGTGAGCACGCATTTGTTCCTGCTGTTATGGAGCATATCGAGCTTGCAGGTATTCACTCAGGTGACTCAGCTTGTATCATTCCTTCACTGAACATATCAGATGAAAACTTAAAGACAATTGAAGAATACACCAGAAAGATAGCTGAAGAAATGCACGTTCAGGGTCTTATGAATATGCAGTATGCTATCGAAAACGGAAAGGTATATGTTATCGAGGCTAACCCTCGTGCTTCCCGTACAGTACCGCTTGTATCAAAGGTTTGTGGTATTCAGATGGTACCTCTTGCAACCG
>JAZUJC010000206.1:0-9129 GCA_045642625.1 Lachnospiraceae bacterium | reverse complement strand
ACTCGCGTATAATTTGCTGTATCTCGGTATTTATATATGCCGGGCATTGTAAATAGGGTGTGAAAAGCATCAAAAACCACTCAAATAACAAATCACGATGTCGCCAGGCCCCTTAGCAAGCCAAAAAGAAGCAGGAAAAGCATCAAAAACCACTCAAATAACAAATCACGATGTCGCCAAGCCCAAAAGCAAGCTAAAAAGAAGCAAGAAAAGCATCAAAAACCACTCAAATAACAAATCCCGATGTCGCCAAGCCCCAAAACAAGCCTCCAAACAAGCCTCCAACAAGCAACAAAAAAGAGATATCCAATCGGATATCTCTTCATTTAAGAGCGCGAGACGGGGATCGAACCCGCGGCCCCAACCTTGGCAAGCTTGTGCTCCACCGCTGAGCCACTCGCGCATATTTATTAGTTGCTCGTCACAACAAAATTAAATATACACTATGATTTCTATCTTGTCAAACATTTTTTGAAGTTTTTTAAAATATTTTTTGACAGTTATCTTTGGTATATTTTATGTGTTGTTTTTGGGGCATTGTTTTGACTGTTATTTTACTAATTTCCGTTTTTCTCCATTAATTGCAATTTGCATTTTATGGGTTTTATATCCATCTGTTTTCCCGACTGCCTTTTTGTTGTGTTTTTTGATTAGTTTTCCACACATATTTTTGGCTATATTTTTATACGATTCTTTTTGCATAAATACACTTCCTACAATATAATGTAGAAAGAGGGAGAGCGACTCTGGGGAGTGTCGTTCTTTATGGGTAATAATGGAATGAATAATAATAACGTTGGTATAAATATATCGCAGGCTCAGGAAAACGAACTGCTTTGGCTTATAGGGGCGGCATCATTCGATTTTATTGTTATGTACAATATCGATGATGGCGTCGGCTCATTGGTGCGCCTGATTGACGGTGAGCGAAAAGAGCCCCAGATGGTAGGAGAGTTTGAGGACTATCTGCTGTCTAAGGTTCACCCCGACGATCTGATGGTCTATCAAAAAGAACTGGAGCTTCTCCACGACGGAATTGAAAAGCTGGATTTTGAATTCAGGCTTAAGGAGACCAGGGGCAGGCGTTACAGATGGCATCACATTGTGCTCAGGCGCAATATCATTGACGGCAAGGCTTTTTATGTGGGTTCAAGCACCTATATTGATTCCCGCAAAAACAAGGAGCTGGAGCTTATTATCAAATCCCGTCAGGATCCCCTGACAGGGCTTCTCAACAAAACAACCGTAAAAGAAAATATTATTTCATATATCGCAAGGTACCCGGAAAAAGAAGGTGCCCTGATGGTGTTGGATATTGATAATTTCAAAAACTACAACGACTGCATCGGACATCTTTTTGGTGATGAAATTATAAAAGAAGTGGCCATGAAGCTTAGAAAGGAATTTGGAGAGGATTCCTTTGTTGGGCGCGTGGGCGGTGATGAGTTCATTGTCTATATAAAGGATTTGGAGGATATTTCGGGTCTTGTTAACAGAGTGAACAGCCTTAGGGACTCTCTTAAGGAAATTATCCTGGGACAGAAATCAATGCTTAATATTACCACCAGTATTGGTATTTCTCTGTTTCCCGACCAGGGTGAGGATTACGACAAGCTCTTTGCCTGTGCGGATGCCGCCCTTTATTATGTTAAAAACAGTGGCAAAAACGGATATGCCGTTTTTGTTGATGACCTTTACTCGTCACCGGACAACTTTGATCATGTCGAGGATTTGGACGAGCCTGCCACTCCTAAACCCACGTATACTATTTCCAGGTTCGCCTTTCATTTGCTTAATGAGACAGCAGATGCCAATGCTGCAATGAACCTTCTTTTGTATAAAATGCTTAATGAATATGGCGTAGAAGGGATTTATGTAAACGAGCTTGAGGAGGGAGAAAGTACAGCAAGGGTTACTTTCGAATCAGTTCGCGATGATAAATATTCCAGACTGGGAGAGGATTACGAGTTCTATCCGGAAACCTATGGCAAGAGAGATAACGTTCTGGCTGATGGGGTAGTGGTATATGATTTATGTAAACCCACAGAGGACGCGTTAAACGATGCCAGGGCACACAGCAATTTAAAAAGTGTTCTTAAGGTTGAAATGCGTCTTTTCTCACAGACCAGGGGCTGCGTAAATATTATTTCTTCAAAGGTTCCCACTTCCTGGAGAGAGTCTTATGTGACAGAGATTAAGTCTATTGTAGACCTTATTACTATTTGCCTTTATTATTCCGGACGCACCAGAAAAGCTGAAAAGGCTGTTCTTAAGTACGAGGGAACCGATGTACTTACCGGCCTTATGAAGGGTGATAATTTTATCTCTGCCGCAGGCAAGCATATTTCCCGTAACGGTAACAATAAGCAGCTGGTTATGGTTTATTTTGCCCTCAGCAATTTCAAGGAAATAAACGACAGCCACGGATACATTGTGGGTGACCTTGTTATTAAGGACCTTGCAGCAAGCCTTAGCAATAAAATAAGGGGAGTGGTTTGCGCCGGAAGGCTTTATTCGGATAACTTCCTGTGCCTTTGCGAGTTTTCCAAGGGCAGCACGAGGGAGCGCATTTTTGACAAGATTGACAGCTACAATCTGGCTCTTGCAGGAGAGCTTTGCAACAAATATAACGTGCCGGATATATATTTAAGAGCCGGAATATATATTATTCCAAACAGCGAAGCCGACCCGCTAAGGGCGGTGTCATTGGCTGATAAAGCCCGAAAAGAAGCACAGCCCGAGGAAGGAAAGCGGTGTGTGATTTTTGACAGTATTTAATGGCATTGGTATTTGCCGGTTAAAACCCCCGGATTTTGATTAATAAATTGCGCCAAAAGTCTTGTAGATGCGTAAAATAAAGGGTAAAATCATAGGTGATTTAATTTTAGTTTCCTTTGATTTTGATTTCCATAGGGGTTTGGGTGTTATGTTCAGGGAAGAAGAAATAAATGATTTTGCCGTTGGGAGAAACATTCTCCTGATGGAAGATAATGAAATAAATGCACAGATAGCTGAGGCTCAGCTTAAGCCTGCGGGCTTTAATGTTGTATGGGCCGAAAACGGAAGAGAGGGAGTCGACATTTATCTGGATTCGGATCCTTCTTTCTTTTGCTGCGTTATTACGGATATTATGATGCCTGAAATTGATGGCTATGAAGCTGCCAAGATGATTCGGGAAAGCGGAAGGAATGATGCGGGCCTTCCTATACTGGGGATTACTGCCAATGTTTTCTCGGCGGAATCAGAAAGCACCAAAAATAAAGATTTAAATCAGTTCATTACAAAGCCCTACAAAAGAACGGCTCTTTTGGAGTGGATTTACGTGAACGTTAATAAATACGAGGGTATTGATGTCACAAACAACTAATAAGTCTGAGTTTATAGACGGTGTAAAGAAGGGGATACCGATAGGTGTAGGATACCTGACGGTATCCTTTACATTTGGTATTTTTGCGGTAGAAGGCGGTGTGCCGGTGTGGATGGTTATTCTTATTTCTCTGTCCAATCTTACCAGCGCAGGCCAGTTTGCCGGTACAAAACTGATGATTGCGGGACAGTCTCTTTACGAGATTGGATTATCCGTTTTTGTTATTAATATCAGATATATGCTTATGAGCCTTGCTCTTACGCAAAAGCTGGCCAAGAAAACAAAAATCGGGCAAAAGGCTTTATTTGGCTTCGGTGTTACCGATGAGGTGTTTGCCGTGGCCTCCACCAGGGAAAAAGAAGTAACGGCTCATTATATGTACGGCCTTATTTCCACACCTATCATTGGATGGACCCTGGGGACTGCTTTAGGGGCGCTGGTGGGAAGTGTTCTTCCTGAGCGCCTATCGGACGCCATGGGAATTGCACTTTATGCAATGTTTATAGCGATTATTATCCCTCCGGCAAAAAAATCAAAGGCTATATTTGGTGCTATAAGCGTTGCTGTGCTTGTAACCTGTCTTCTTAAATATATTCCGGTATTTGGCTTTATTTCTGAGGGCTTTGCTATGATAATCGCAACGATTATCGGAGCGGGAGTAATGGCATTTCTTGCACCGGTGGACGATGAAAATCAGGATAAGGAGGAAGAAAAATGAGTACAACGGTTTACTATATAGTGGCAATCGCAATAATGGCTTTAGTAACCTACATCCCAAGAGCCCTTCCCCTTACATTGTTTTCCAAGCAGATTAAGTCTAAATATATACGTTCTTTTCTTTACTATGTTCCCTATGCAGTATTGGGAAGCCTGACTTTTCCGGCTATTTTTTACTGTACAGACAATTTGTATGCAGCCATCGGCGGAACTGTGGTAGCTCTTTTGCTGGCATTTTTTGAGCGAAGCCTTGTGGTGGTTGCTGCGGGAGCGGTATTATCAATCTTTTTGATTAATCTGATTCCCTTTTAGTGTATAATGTAATGAGGAGGTATGCTTATGAAACTGCAGTTTGTTGGTGCCGATCATCAGGTAACGGGGTCATGCCACTTTGTGGAGGCCTGCGGCAAGAAATTTGTTGTGGATTACGGTATGGAGCAGGGTGCGCTTAACTACGAAAGTGCCGGATTGCCCTGCAATGAAGCTGAGCTTGATTTTGTTCTTTTGACACATGCTCATGTGGACCATTCGGGAATGCTGCCCCTTTTGAGTGCAAGGGGATTCACCGGCCCTATATATACAACCGGTGCAACCGCTGATTTGTGCTCCATAATGCTTCGCGACTGTGCCCATATCCAGGCTCAGGAAGCAGAGTGGAAATCCAGGAAAAAGAAAAGGTCTGCCACTCTTGAAGAAGTGGATTCGGAACCGGTTTATACAATGCAGGATGCCGACAGGGCCATTAAGCAGCTGGTGGCCTGTGATTATGATAAAATGCTTGATTTGGCCGATGGAATACAGGTACGCTTTACCGACATAGGCCATTTGCTCGGTTCCTCCAGCATCGAAGTGTTCTTAAATGAAAACGGTTTACATAAAACAATCTGTTTTTCAGGTGATATCGGAAACAAAAATCAGCCGCTTATAAAAGATCCCAAATACACCAAAAAGGCTGACTATGTAATTATGGAGTCTACCTACGGTGACAGGCTTCATGAAAAAGCCGAGGTCAATTCGGTTTCGGATCTGGCTAAGCTTATTCAGGAGACACTGGACCGTGGCGGCAATCTGGTAATTCCTTCTTTTGCAGTGGGAAGAACCCAGGAAATTCTTTATTTCATTAAACAGATCAAAGATGCCGGAATGGTAAAATATCACGATTTTCCGGTATATGTGGATTCACCTCTGGCAGCCGAGGCTACCGAGATATTCCAGAAAAATTACTATACATGCTTTGACGACGAAGCCATGAAGCTTATTAAGGACGGCGACAATCCACTTACATTCCCGGGGTTAAACCTTTCGATTACCGCCGAAGAATCTAAGGCCATCAACTTTGATGAGGAGCCTAAGGTAATAATTTCCGCATCGGGTATGTGCGAGGCGGGTCGAATCAGACATCACCTTAAGCACAATCTGTGGCGCCCGGAATGTACTGTTTTGTTTGTAGGCTATCAGGCCAACGGTACCCTGGGGCGTGCCATACTTGAGGGTGCCGATGAGGTTAAGCTTTTTGGCGAGCCCATAAGCGTAAGAGCAGAAATCCGCTCACTTCCCGGTCTGTCGGGCCATGCCGACAAGGATGGGCTGGTGGAATGGCTTGCCGCATTTGAAGAGAAGCCTAAGCAGGTTTTTGTAGTTCACGGCGACGATATGGCCTGTGAAGCCTTCAGTGAGTATGTTAACAAAGAAATGAAAATACCCGCATATGCTCCCTTCTCGGGAACTGTGTTTAATATGTCCACCGGTGAGTTTGAATACGAAGCCGAGGCTAAAAAGCGTAAAAAGAAGGTTTCTGTTATTTCCGATGCCTTTGCACGTCTTTTGGCAGCAGGACAGAGGCTTTTGGCAGTTATTCAAAAGAACCAGGGCCATGCCAACAAGGATCTTGCCAAATTTACCAGCCAGATTAATTCATTGGCAGACAAGTGGGATCCGGATAATTTTCACATAGAAGAGCCTACAGGCAAGAAATCAGGAAAAAGAAAGAGAAAATAGGGTTAATATGAGCTTAGCAGACAAGATTTTTATAGACATGTGTAACGATATTCTGACAAACGGAACCTCCACCGAGGGAGAGAAGGTTCGCCCTCACTGGCCCGACGGTACACCGGCTTACACCATCAAAAAGTTCGGTGTCGTTAATCGTTACGATTTAAGAAAGGAATTCCCGATTATCACTTTAAGGCGTACTGCCCTTAAAAGTGCCACCGACGAAATGCTCTGGATCTGGCAGCAAAAGTCCAACAATGTTAACGACTTAAACAGCCATATTTGGGACGAGTGGGCCGATGAAAACGGTTCCATCGGTAAGGCTTACGGCTATCAGATGGGAATCAAGCATCAGTACAAAGAAGGTATGATGGACCAGGTGGACAGGGTAATTTACGATTTAAAGAATAACCCCTTTTCACGTCGTATCATGACCAATATTTACAATCATCAGGATTTGCACGAAATGAATCTGTACCCCTGTGCATATTCAATGACCTTTAATGTAACCCAGCGCCCCGGTGAAGATAAGCTTACCTTAAATGCTATTTTAAATCAGCGTTCCCAGGATGTGCTGGCAGCAAATAACTGGAATGTGGTTCAGTACAGCGTTTTGGTGCATATGCTGGCTCAGGTATGTGACATGAATGTAGGTGAATTTGTTCACGTAATTGCCGACGCTCACATCTATGACAGGCATGTTCCCGCTATCAAAGAGCTTATTTCCAGAGAACCCCTTGCGGCACCTAAATTCTGGCTCAACCCTGATATTCATGATTTTTATCAGTTTACCAGAAATGACGTTAAGCTCGAGGGCTATGAAACTCATCCCCAGATTGAAAATATTGAGGTGGCCATTTAATGCAGGCTATTGCTACGGTAGATAATAATTTTTCGGTATCCTACAAAAATAATTCCCTGGCATCCATTCCGGCGGAAAAGAAATCCATGCTCAGCACGGTAATGGGAAAGACTGTTGTGTATGATATTCACTTTGTTAAGGATTTGCCCGGACAGCAGCCCATTAAGGGGTGCAAAAATTATATTTTTACGGACGGTATGGATGTGAATGTTAAAGGCGCGGAATGCTTTTCTTCAGTAGAGAGCCTGGCCGGTGCCATTGCAAAAGAAAAGGATGATGAAGTTTACATAATACATGGAGCGCCTCTTTACAATTTCTTTTTCGATAAAATAAAAACCTTTCACATAACAAAAATCGACTACGAATACAGTGCCGATGCGTCGATTCCCAACCTCGATACCGGTTCGGAATTTGAAATAACGGCGGATTCGGATGAACAGTATTGCTTTAATATCATTTATCATTTTGTGAAATATGAAAGAAAATAGTATGAATGGGACGGTACAAAAATGACAGTAGAAGAAATAAAAGCTAAATATCCCTACCTTTACGAAACACATCTTCATACAAATGAGGCCAGCGCCTGCGCTCAAAATTCGGGTGCGGAAATGGCCAGAGCCCACAAAGAAGCAGGGTATACGGGCATTATTGTAACCGACCATAACTGGAACGGTTATACCTGTGTTGACAGAGAGCTTCCCTGGAGCGAGTGGATAGACAAATTCTTTATGGGATACAAAAATGCCAAGGCAGAGGGTGATAAAATCGGCCTTCAGGTATTTTGCGGCTATGAAGCAGGCTACAGCGGACCGGAATTTTTGATTTACGGCCTTGATCCCGAGTGGATGAAGGACCATGAGGAGCTTAAAAATGCCACTCCCGAGGAGCAGTATGAGATAGTAAAGCAAGGTGGCGGAATGGTTATTCAGGCCCATCCCTACAGAGAGGAATGGTACATTGAAGAGATTAAGCTTTTTCCTGATGTGGTGGACGGCTGTGAAGCAGTAAATGCCACACACTCCAATTCAAGGTCAAAATCCCATAACAATCCGGAATTTGACGTAAGAGCCATTGCTTATGCCAAGGAGCACAATTTCAGTACCACGGCCGGCTCCGATATTCATTCGGTAAATGCGCTGTGCGGCGGTATGGCTTTCCCTACGAAACTTTTGGATATTAAGGATTTTATAAACAGGGTAAAAAATAAAGAGGATTATGTCCTTACAAACGGCGAACACTGGTATACCCGTACAGGCGACTTAATCATATAGTTTGGTAAACAGGATAATGAATTTGGGCAGAAGGATATCAAACAAACTAAATATTTTTGCTGCAATAACCGTATTGTTCTGTTTGGTGCTCTGTGGCTGCAAGGGGAAAAATATTATTCTTACAACAGAGTTCGAAGAAGACGAGCTGATGAGAATTTCCACTTCCAGATGCTTTTTGCCTGAAATGATGCTGTATCTTGTAAATGCACAGGATGAATACGAAGAGGTCTACGGCAAGGAAATATGGAATCAGTCCCTTAACGGCGTGAAGCTTTCCGATACCATTAAGGACCGTGTCCTGGCACAGATTGCGCAGGTTAAGGTAATGAACCTGATGGCTGTTGACTACGAAATAACCTTAAGCGACAGTGAAAAAGAGCTTATCGAACAGGCAGGGGCTGCATATTTTAACTCTCTTAATTCCCGTGAAAAGGAGCTTTTGGGGGTTACGGAAGAAATAATCAGGCAGGTTTACACCGAGTATGTTGTGGCTAACCGCGTTTATGACTATATTATCAGGGACATAAATCCTGAAATCAGCGACGATGAGGCCCGCACCATTACGGTTCAGCATATTCTTATTAAAACATATGCACTGGACGGTGACGGAAACCGAATCGAGTATACCGAAAAAGCCAAGCAGGATGCCTACAATCTGCTGGCCCGTATCAGAAGAGAAGCCACCGAGCCCGGAGCTGACGGCAGTGATCCTGTCGATTTTGAACTGCTTGCGGCTGAGTACAATGAAGATGATGACATCACTTATTCTTTTGGCAGGGGTGAAATGGCCAAGGCCTTTGAGGATGCGGCGTTTAACCTCGATAACGGCGAAATATCGGATATTGTCACTACAGAGTACGGTTTTCACCTGATTAAATGTGTCAGCACCTTTGATGTGGAGGAAACCCAGCGAAATAAGG
>JAZUJC010000205.1:0-3397 GCA_045642625.1 Lachnospiraceae bacterium | reverse complement strand
ATATCGGAACCCATCCCAATCCCGAAGGCTGCAGATATGATGGTGACTGGTTTATTTATATTCAGGAAATGGACATTGCCAACTTTAAGCTTATAGGTGAGCCCAAGAATGTTTGGAACGGTGCTATGCGCGGCGTTCACTGGCCTGAAGGTCCTCATTTATATCATATTAACGATTACTATTATATTATTCATGCAGAGGGCGGTACCGGTCCCGAACATGCTATTTCCGTAGCACGTTCCAAGGAAGTATTCGGACCCTACGAAAACAACTTCTGCAATCCTATTTTTACACACAGAAATTTAGGCCAGAAATATCCTGTTAAGTATGTTGGTCACGGTGATCTTATTCAGGCGGTTAACGGTGACTGGTATATGGTTATGCTGGCTGTAAGGCCTACAGCAGGTTTCACTAACATGGGTAGAGAGACCTTCCTTGCTCTTGTTGTGTGGGAAAATGACTGGCCGGTTGTTAACCCCGGTCTTGGCGTATTGTCCGACGAAGTAAGGGTTAAGCTTGATGCCTACGAAACGGTTGAGCGTGAAACAAGCCTTCCCAATGTAAATAAGGACTACGACTTTACCAAAATGAATATGTTTGGTCCCGAATGGATGTCACTTCGTAAATCTTATGACAGTTTCGCATCCTTTGAATACGGTGAGGGTCTTTACCTTGTAGCAGGTACTGATAATATGACTGAGAAGAAGACTCCTTCTTATGTATGTATCAGACAGGACTGCCATTTGTTTGAGGCCAGTACATCTGTTTACACAGATAACCTTTATATGGGTGTGAGAGCAGGTCTTGCTTATGTTCAGAGTGATAAGTATCAGTTGAGATTTGAAGTTACAGAGTGTAAGGCTTCTGTAGTGCTTGTAAAAGACGGTGTTGAAGAGGTTTGGGCAGAGAGCACAGTAACCGACAGCCCCGCTAAGCTTGTTCTTAGAGTTGCAGGTATAAAGGCATCCTGCTATATTCTTTCTGCAAAGGGTATGGAGCCTGTAATCAGAGACCTTGATATTTCCTGCCTTTCTACAGAAGTTGCAGGTGGATTTGTAGGTTGTACAATCGGTCTTTTTGCTACTGACGGTTCTGATGACCGTAAGGAGCCCGTTAAGGCACAGTTTGACGATTTCTCATATCACAGAATTGTTAAGCTTGAAGATGTGTCCGGTGCAATACCGTTAAAGTAAGAATATAAAACATATGAGCTTTGCTGTATTTAGCAAACGAAAGGTTTATATATGGAAAAAGTTAGATTTCATTTGCCGGGGCTTAGATATAATTACCCCTTAAATATGATGTGGGTAAGCCTGCTTGAGCAGTATCCCGAAAGATTCAGAGAAAATGTGGAAATAGGTTCCTTCTTTGGCTGTTTCCCCATAGCATTATGGAACGGCGGAAGGTTAATAAGACACGACCAGTGTGATGCCAGGTTTATCGAGACAGTTGTTAAAAATGTAAATGCCAAGGGAATTCCCGTAAGATACACCTTTACCAATCCGCTTATAAACGAATCGGATTTAAACGATCCCTACTGCAATTACTGTATGGATGTGGCAAATAACGGCATGAACGAAGTAATGATTATGTCTCCGATTTTGGAGAAATATCTTCGTGAAAAGTATCCTAATTTTGCATACAACAGTTCCACCTGTAAGGAAATTAAGGATGTGGACGGTTTAAATGCCGAGCTTGCCAGAGATGATTACAAGTACGTTGTTCTTGACTACAATTTGAACAATAACTGGGATTTTATCGGACAGCTTAACCATCCCGAAAAGTTGGAGGTTCTTGTAAATACCTGCTGTCGCCCTGCCTGTCCCAAGCGTGGCGAGCACTACAGACAGATTGCAAAAGAACAGAAGGCTATTCTTATGAACAGAAACCTTCCCAAGGATAAGCAGATTCCGTTAAAGTCATGGTATTGCGAATACGGTGAGCACAATACCATTCACAATATTAAGGATTATCCTACATTTATTTCGGTTGAAGATATTTACGATAAATATCTTCCTGCCGGAATCAATAACTTTAAGATTGAAGGCCGTACATCGTATTTGTTCCAGATTCTTGATACATATCTCTATTATATGATCAAGCCTGAGTATGTTGACGACACAAGGCTTATTGTTATCAAGAATTTGAATAAATCAGGAGTTATTAGCGTTACAAGGCCTATGCCCGGTCGTTGGCCCTGATAAAGGATGAAACAATGAAAAATATTTATTGGCACTTACCCGGTTTCTGTGTTTTCTTTTATTTGAATCAGGTAACAATCGATTTGATGAATGAATATCCGGACAAGTTTAATGAAGGGTATAAAGCCGGCAGTGTGTACGGAACCTTTCCCGGAGCAAAGTGGAATGGAGGTCGAGCTGTTTTCGGCACAATGCCGGAGGCAAATATGAAGGTTATAATTGATACCTTCAATAAGCTTGGAACTCCGGTCAGATTTACCTGGACCAATTCCCTGATAGAAGAAGAGCATTTGTCGGATGAATATTGCAACAGGATTATGGATATTGCAAACAATGGTATGAACCAGGTGCTTTGCAATTCTGAATTGCTTGAAAAATACTTAAGAGGAAAATATCCGGAATTTAAGTATATTTCATCCACCACTAAACGACTCATAAAGCTGGATGCTTTTAAGTCAGAACTGGCAAAAGAATATTTTATGGTGGTTCTTGATTACGATTTGAATCATAATCAGGAGGTGCTTGAATCACTTAGGGAAGAGGCTTCAAGGGTGGAAATTCTTGTGGATGAGATTTGCTATCCCAATTGCCCCAAACGCGCCGATCACTATAAAGACCAGTCATATCAGCAGTTATACGCCGAAAGCGGTAAGCAGTTTGAATGCCCCAATATTAAGACGGTTCCTACCTTCAGTGTTTGCAAAAGCCGGCCTGCATTTATAAGTACCGAGCAAATCGGCGATTATATTGAGAATGGCTTTGAGAACTTTAAACTGGTGGGAAGAGGGCTTCCCATGAGTCTTGTGCTGGATTCATATATTTATTACTTAGTAAAAAAAGAGCATCAGGAATTTATCAGAAATAAACTTACTTCCATATTGGGAAAGCTTATGACCAGGTAAGCTGAGTATAGCCTGCCGGTTTTAAATTTAAGTGACCAGTCCCCGGTTTGATAATTAGTATCGGACCGGGGATTATTTTTTATGAGTTCGGGACCGCTAATTTCTTTCAAATTGTCATTCTATACGCCTAAATGAGTGAGCGCCGATTGTGTGTTTGCGTATAAATTTTCTTTACATTACACTTTATACGCCGTATTTAGCCTTTTCAGATTTTATATTTGCTAATTAAGAACATATTTGGCGTGTAAATGTAAACAAGCAAAGTGCTTTATATGCCTGCACAAAATTTCAAGC
>JAZUJC010000204.1:0-8474 GCA_045642625.1 Lachnospiraceae bacterium | reverse complement strand
ATACCTGAATTCTTTCCTTTTCACCTTCTTTAATCTTAGCATATACCTTAACAGTATCACCAACATTAAATTCAGTAACGCTTTCCTTAAGCTGAGCGTCTTCGATTGACTTAATAATGTCGTTCATTTTAATCCTCCTTAAATCGTTAGATGATCATAATGCATCTGCACCAGAGGACCATCCCATTAATTGCAACGTTAGAATATTACCATGTATCATTCAAATATGCAACACATATTTGCTATTTATGTAAATTTATTTTCGTTTTTTCTTCTCTACAGGCGGATGATTGGCAATATAGGCCTCATAAAGGTCCGGTCTGTATTTCTTTGTCTCTTCCAAAGACTTTTCCATACGCCATTTTTCAATATTGGCATGATGACCGCTAAGCAATACCTCAGGCACTTTTTTACCATGCCACTCTTCCGGCCTTGAATACTGGGGATATTCAAGAAGTCCATCTGAAAAAGACTCAATCTCAGATGACTCGCTGTTATTTAACACACCGGGAACCAGTCTTGAGATACAGTCGACCATAATCATAGCAGGCAGTTCACCACCGGTTAACACATAGTCACCGACAGAAACATAATCGGTAACAACTTCCTCAAGAACTCTTTCATCAATACCTTCATAATGCCCGCAAAGAATAATCAAGTCCTCTTCTTTTGACAGATCTTCTGCCATCCGCTGATTTAGTGTAACTCCCCTGGGAGTCATATATACTACTCTGGCAGCATTTCTACCCGCATCAATGACTGTTTTTTGAACATACATACAACAATCATACACCGGCTGTGCCTGCATCAGCATGCCGGCTCCGCCTCCGTATGTATAATCATCGACTCTGTTATGTTTATTTTCTGTAAAATCTCTTATATTGAAAGCATCTACACTAATGTGCCCGGCTTCGATTCCCCTTTTAATAATACTTGTATTAAGGCCATCAAGTACCATCTCCGGAAATAACGTCATTATATGAAAATGCATTATCTAAGTCCCTCCAGAATATGTACCTTCATACAATTATTGGGAATATCCACCTTAAGAACACAGTCCTTTATAGCCGGCAAAAGAAAAGATTTTTCATCTTCTCCGGTTATTTCATATACATCATTGGCTCCAGTAGGATAAACCTCTGTAATTATTCCCACCTTTTCATCGTTTTCATCAAATACGGAAAGACCAATCAAATCGGTGATAAAATACTCATCTTTGGCGCACTTAACCGCATTCTTTCTTTCAACAAAAAGCTCGGCATCCTTATATAAAAGAGCATCATCCATCGTATTAATGCCCTCTAATTTCAAAATAACAAACTGCTTAAAAAATTTAACGGATTCAACCTTATATTCCGCCATATTAATTTTACGGGTATTTACTATAAGACTTTTTAACTTCTTGTATCTGGCTGCATCATCGGTGGTAGGAAATACTTTAAGCTCTCCTTTTACACCATGTGCTGTTGTAACGACACCGATTCTTAAATAATCTTCCATTAAACAAATCTCCGATTAATAAACAAGGGAGGGTAATACCCTCCCTCATAATTAGCTGATTTTAACATCTACTCTTGTATTGTCCTTTGAGGAAGCAGCCTTAACAACCGAACGGATTGCCTTGGCGATTCTTCCCTGTTTACCGATAACCTTGCCCATATCGGAAGGGGCAACATGAAGCTCGAGTACAATATCACGACCTTCTTTAGTTTCAATAACTACAACCTCATCAGGGTTTTCAACAAGAGCCTTTGCGATTACTTCAACAAGTTCTTTCATAAGCTCTCCTTTACAATGTCAAAAACAAAGTGGTTTACAAGTTATTTAAATTACTTTTCGATTCCGGCATTCTTAAAGAGTCTTGTAACAACTTCTGTAGGCTGTGCACCGTTTGCAAGCCACTTCTTAGCTGCTTCAGCATCAATGTTAACTGCTGCGGGTTCAACGTTGGGATCATAGGTACCGATTTCATCGATAAAACGACCATCACGAGGGGATCTTGAATCTGCTACGATAATTCTATAAAAGGGAGCTTTCTTCTGACCCATTCTTCTTAATCTGATTTTTACTGCCATTATTTTGTCCTCCTAAAAGAAAATAAAAATTAATATATATTTCCAACATCAATACAAATACTATTCTTTCCATTAATCATATAATGGTAAATCTAATAAAATTAGCGATGTTTGAAATCAATTAAAAGGGAAATCCACCCTTTTTACCAAACAGGCCGCCACGCTTGCCAAGCATACCCGGAAGCTGCTTCATCATTTTCTGTGACTGCTCAAACTGTTTGATAAACCTGTTTACCTCAGCGATATCAAGACCTGCACCCTTTGCAATTCTAAATTTTCGCCTGGGATTCATCAACTTTGGATTGGCTCTTTCCGCAGGTGTCATACTCAGCACTATTGCCTGAGTTCTCTTAAGCTGCTTCTCAGCTGCATCGGTATCAATATCTGATGATTTAACACCCATACCGGGCATCATTGACATCAATGAGCCAAGGCCACCCATCTTACTCATGGCCTGAATACTGGTAAGATAATCATTAAAATCAAACTTACCTTTCTTCATTCTGTTGGCCATTTCGCGGTCTTTATCCAAATCTCTCTCAAGGTTAGCCTGTTCAGCCTTTTCAATAAGAGAAAGAATATCACCCATTCCAAGGATACGATTAGCCATTCTGTCAGGATAGAAAGGCTCAATATTATCAAGCTTTTCACCGTTAGATACATATAAGATTGGCTTGCCGGTAACTGCCTTAACAGAAATTGCCGCACCACCTCTGGTATCACCATCCATCTTGGAAAGGATAACTCCATCTATTCCAATCTGATTATTGAAGGTCTCGGCAACATTTACCGCATCCTGACCGGTCATTGCATCCACAACCAAAATGGTCGAGTGCACATCAATAGCCTTTTTAACCTCTACGAGTTCCTGCATCATGTCCTCATCAACATGAAGTCGACCGGCTGTATCCAAAATAACTACATTAAAGTTATTCTTTTTAGCATATTCAACAGCTTCCCTGGCAATTACCTGAGGCTTGGTATCAGTACCCATTTCAAAAACCTCTGTATTAACCTTGGCACCGTTGATTTTCAACTGTTCAATAGCTGCAGGTCTGTAAATATCACAGGCTACCAGCAGGGATTTTTTACCCTTTGTTTTTAAATGATTGGCAAGCTTTGCTGTTGCGGTTGTTTTACCGGCGCCCTGCAAACCACACATCATATAGATGGTAAGCTCTTTACCTGGCCTGAAGGAAAGTTCTGTAATCTCACTTCCCATGAGCTTACACATTTCCTCGTTAACAATTTTTATAACCATCTGACCGGGGTTGATGCCCTGCATAACATCCACACCAACAGCCCGCTCGGTAACATCATTAATGAACTGCTTAACAACCTTGAAGTTAACATCGGCTTCCAAAAGAGCCATTTTAACATCCTTCAAGGCTGTCTTTACATCAGATTCGCTAAGTCGTCCCTTGCCTCTTAAATTTCTAAATACATTTTGCAGCTTTTCTGTTAAGCTTTCAAAAGCCATTACAAATCCTCTAATATACCATCCAGTAAAATTCTGATTTCATCCTTTGATGAAAAATCAATTCCACAGTCGGCATTAACAATATCTTTTATTTTAGTGGCTTCTTTCTTTATCCTTTGAAACTTTTCGATAAGATGAAGCTTTTCTTCGTAAGCGGTAAGCTGCTTATCACAGCGTTTAATCAGATCATGAATGCCCTGTCTGGATATTCCCTCACTCTCGGAAAGCTCAGATAACGACAAATCATTAAATACCGCCTCGCTATATATTTTTTGCTGATGTGGCGTCAGTAACTCACCATAAAAGTCAAATAACAAACCACGTTCAAATATTTTATCCATAAACACAATACGGCTCATAAAAATGAACACCTTGGTTATAATATTACATGAACAACATGTTGTCAAGTAAAAATCCTTTACAGATATATGATTAAATTATCAGTATATTAATCTATTGGTTCGGGTAATTATTCCAAAAAACTTCTGAAATAATCCAAGGCCTCTTCATCACGCTTTGCATCAAACAGTTCCATGGCACTCTCTACCCGTTTTTTTAGGTCAGGGGCCTTATTATCAAGATAATACTGCAAAAGAACGTTCATTTTGGAATAAGCATTACGAACTGCCGCATCCTTTTTTGTTTTTCCGCCATTTATCGGAATGAGCTTTATACTTTCCGATACCATATCTTCAAGAAGACTTTCCAAAGACTCCTCATACAAATCGGTATTCGCATTCATTCCCCTAAATACAAGCTGTGGAGCAAAGCCAAGGCTGCCTGATGTGAATGCACCACCCTCAAAGAAACTTGTACTCTTATTTTTATCAACCAGAGGGGTATTAATCTTATTAGTTAGGTATACTATCACAACATTTTCAGTCGGATCTATAACGGTTAATGTACCGGTCCATCCCTGATGACCAAATCCATCGGTACCTGCCTCAGAGCTAAAATACCAGGGGCGCTCACTGTCTCCGTTTCTCCACCAGCCAATTCCGTAATTTGCATTATTATCTGCCTGAGGGGTAATAAAGGTATCAATGACATTTTCAGAAAAGAATCGATTATCCTCTATGCCTCCCGTAGACATCGCTGAAGCAAGGATTGCAAGATCTTCGGCATTGGAAAACAGTCCCGCATGACCGGAAATGCCTCCCATAGCAAAATATGCCATCTCGTCATGTACTTCACCATGCACGGTATAATCTCTGATTCCTTCAAACCACACACGGCCTTCCCTGGAATTACCTCTTAATTCCGTTGCTGCACAATCTTCTTTTGCAAAGCCGTTATCAAGAGGTCTATAAGTAATATGAGACAATTCAAGCGGGTTATAAAATGTATCATTAAGAAAAACATCAAACCTCTCTCCGGTTATTTCTTCTACGATGAAGCAAAGAAGCATATAATCAACATCTGAGTACAGTGTCTTTGTACCCGGTTCATACATAAGCGGAGTTTTACAGATTGCTTCAAGCGTTTTACTTCGGGTGTCGATACTACCGTCCATGCCCGAAAACAAAGGATTCTCAACAGATGAGTCTATTCGTTGCCTTGACTGGTCCACACCTTTTATTTCATATTTGGGGCTTGCAGGGAAGCCCGCCTGATGTCTTAACAAATTTTCTACGGTAAGCCCTGATTTCCATTTTTTATTTGTTTCCAGACCGTAATATTTATAACCTGAATACTGAATATCAATAGTTTTATCAACAAAATCTGTGCCAATAATATCGCACACCCTGTCGCTTAATTTTAATTTTCCTTCAGAAATAAGGTATTGAACGGCATAATTAGCCGAATACATTTTGGTGTTCGATGCAAGGTCAAACAAAGTACTGTTTGTAACCGCTGTTTTATCTTCTATAGGAGATAAATCTTTATTATACGAATTAATATTCCCCCAGGAATTTGCATATACCAAACGGCCGTCTTTTATAACTGCCATCTGCGCCGCCGAGAATCCATAATCCACATCACTTGAAACTATCCTGTCAATCAGTTCAAAAGAACGTTTATCAATACCCGAATCGGCATAAAGCAACCCTTTAACTCCATCCACTTCTACGGAATAATCGGCATCGGGGTCATTATAGGCCTTATCACCCACCATTACGGTTGGATAAAGAATCTTTACCCTGACAGCATCCTTAAGACTGACAGGCTTTATATTAGTTACTTGTATGGTATTATTTCCTGTCCTGGCTATATTGGAAAAATCAACTAAATATTCTTTTTCCGATTCAGCCTCATGTAAATCAATATAATAATCATTGATATACACATCTGCCGATTCCACTCCTGATGCCAATGAAATAACAAGCTTACCCTGGCCTGCATATCCCTTAAATCCAAACAACGAATTAACAAAAGTAGAATTGTTTACTTCATCAAGCCAGTCGGGAAAGGAAACCTCTTTCATATATGCCTTATATTCATTTGTGTTCTCGATAATGGAATAAGGTTCTTCAATAACAGGCTCTGAATCAGCTAAAGAATCACCGGCTGATGTCTCCGGCTCATTTACCGTTTCAGAAGCTTCCGAAATCTCGGATGTTGCAGAATCAGAAACAGTCATTTCTGTTTCATTTTTTGAACCACAGGCTGTAAAAAGAAAAATATTTATTATTAGAAGTACCAGACAAAATACTATAGTTTTTTTCACAAAGTAATCCTCTCAGAGCATTTACTAAACATCATCAGGCTTAAACTCATGTTTTTTACGAGCCCTTAAATACATTGAATAATCAGGGAAACCGGCCATAACAGCTGCATCCTTAATTTTATATCCTTCATCAGTCAGTTTCTGAACATACAGGATACGCTTTTCAATAATATACTGATGAATGGAAAAGCCGGTACATTCTTTAAAAAGTCTCATAAGATGATACCTGCTTACAAAAAACATTTCGGACAATCGGTCTATCGACAGGTTATCCTTCAAATTATTATTTATATATTCACAAACACCAAGTATTTTTTCGTTATAAACAACCTTTCCATTAAAGGAAATTCCGTTTTTCTCAATACACTCATTAAACTTAACCAAAAACTCTGTTAAATAAAGCCTGGATAGAACATCCCTGCCATAGGCATCGCTTTGCTTAACTTCCATGGCACGCTTAAGCATTTCTTTTAACCTTAATGACTCTTTTGCCGAAAAATGCATAACATTAATATGCTTTCTTGAAGCTTCGTTAAAGCATTCCTTTAAACTGTGTAAATCGTCAATTTTTTGAGACAAAAAAATATCTGACAGATAAACAACCAATCTTTCATATTCAACCAGCGGGTTAACAATCGGCTTATGAATTTCATTTTTACCCACAAGTACAAAATCCTGGGGCTTTAATTCGTAGGTTTTTCCCTCAACATTATATGTAACATCACCTTTCACATAATAAATAATTTTGTAAAAGTCATGATAATGAAAATCAAAAACCCTGTCCGATTTGTCTTTAATATAAAAGTATTTAAAATCTTCTGTCAGATATCCTGTTTTTTCAAAATCCATATTATATTTTCAAATAACCTTAATTAATGGCTTTTTTACATATTGGTACGAACCAGCTTGGGCTTATACCCTTCTTTTTCCAAAGTATCAATAATCTGCTGCTTATGCTCTGTTCCAAAGGCTTCAAGGGTTATTCTAAGCTCTACTGCCGCATTTCTGTTAATTGAAACAAACTGGTTATGCTCAAGCTTAATAACATTACCGCTTTGCTTGGCAATGACATCGGCCACCTTAGACAATTCACCGGGCTTATCCGGCAAAAGAACAGAAACCGTAAATATTCTGTCTCGTAAAATAAGGCCCTGGGAAACTACGGATGACATTGTAATAACATCCATATTGCCACCGGATAAAATAGATACTATTTTTTTACCCTTAACTTCAAGCTGTTTTAATGCAGCAACTGTAAGTAATCCTGAATTTTCCACAACCATTTTATGGTTTTCTACCATGTCCAAAAATGATACTACAAGATCCTCGTCCGGTACCTTTATAATTCCATCCAGATTCTTCTGAAGAAAAGGAAACAGCTTATCGCCCGGAGTTTTAACCGCTGTACCATCTGCAATTGTGCTTACGGTATCAAGAGTAACAACCTTGCCTGCTTTGATTGAAGCATCAAGACAGGCAGCATTTTCGGGTTCAACACCATATACCTTTATCTTAGGATTAAGCATCTTAGCCAGTGTAGATACACCTGTTGCCAGGCCGCCACCGCCCACAGGAACAAGAATTATATCAACAAGAGGAAGCTCTTTAATAATTTCCATGGCAATGGTACCCTGTCCGGTCGCAACCTGAAAATCATTAAAGGGATGTATAAATGTATATCCATTGGCATCCGCAAGTTCAAAGGCCTTCATACAGGCTTCATCGTATACATCGCCATACAATACAACCTCCGCACCATATGACTTTGTGCGGTTTACCTTAATAAGCGGGGTTGTAGTAGGCATAACAATTGTTGCCTTTACGCCATAACATTTAGCGGCATATGCAACACCCTGAGCATGATTACCTGCAGAGGCGGTAATAATACCCTTCTGACGTTCTTCTTCAGACAGGGTGGACATTTTATAATATGCTCCCCTTACCTTATACGCACCGGTAAACTGCATATTTTCAGGTTTTAAATATACCTTATTTCCTGTTCTCTGGCTGAAATAATCCGAAAAAATAAGCTTGGTATCAAGCGTAACCTCTCTTACCTTTTCAGCAGCCTCTTCAAATGCTTCTAATGTTAATCCATCCATTTCAAATCTATCCTAATTCAACTAATTTAAAGTTCCGTATTTTCCTCTGAATTATCGCTGTTTTCAATATTAAACAAAGCATTCATAAATTCATCGGGATTAAATTTCTGAAGGTCTTCCATACCTTCTCCAACGCCAATAAATTTAAC
>JAZUJC010000203.1:0-9497 GCA_045642625.1 Lachnospiraceae bacterium | reverse complement strand
AATTCTCAAACCATGTTTCTATAGCACCGTGCCAATTGCACTTATTAACCGCTAATTAAAATAAGTTGTCTGTTAATTCTCGATTAATTATTCAAATAATCTTAAGAAAAAACACAACTTTCTTGCTGTTGTTCACATTTTGTTTACATTTTGTTTTAATTCTATTAATTTACATAACATTGTTTAGTCATTATTGGAGTGTATATTTATATCATAAACAACAGCAACACATTATTTAGTTTATATCTTAGTTTAATTAAAAAACTTTTTCATAATAAATGCCGGGTCAACTAAGTTGCCCCGGCATCCTCCCTTTTATGGGGTTATTTCTTTGCTGTAAGCTTCTTTGCCGGTTTCTTTTTGGAAACCGCTTTTTTTGTTTCTCCCTTAACCGCTATTGCAATATCATTAGGAACATTGTCAATAACTGCCATTTTGCATTTGCCGCCAAACTCTCCATCCAAAGTCCAGGATATTTCTTCGTCACTTTCTATCTCAATATGAGATGTTTTGAAAGTAACCAGCCCCTTGGCGTGAATATCCCTGTTAAATAATGCGTTTACCAATTCGTTGAACTCCAGGGGATTGGCAGGTTTTGAAATAAGCGTTACTTCAAACAACCCATCTCCCAGATCAATATTCTTACCGGTTATATTTTTAAAGCCTCCAACAGAAACAGAATTTGAAACCATTCCGTACATAAATTCTCTTTCTATGGTTTTACCGTTACAGGCAATTTTCATTTTATAGGTCTTCACATCCTGAAGCCTTTTAAGACCTTCAAGAATATATGCAGCATGGCCTAGAATGTTTTTAATATCCTGAGGTGTCTCATATGAGACATCTGTAAACAAACCAAAAGCAGCAATATATACAAATGACTTGGAATTGAAGGTTCCCAAATCACATTTAAACAGGTTATCACCGATTGCAATCCTGGCTGCATCCGTAAGCTTTTTGGGAAGTCCAAGAGAACTGGCGAAATCATTGGTGCTTCCGGCCGGAATGTAACCTATAGGTAACTGCTCGTTTCTTTGCTTATTTCCTGCCACGACTTCGTCAAGGGTACCATCACCACCTGCACATATTATACGGTCATAGGTCTCTTCGGGAAGATTTGCCACAACACTTACCGCATCTCCCGCGCACTTTGTGGAATAAACGGTAACACTGTGTCCTGCTTTACAAAAAATATCAATAATATCAGGAAGATTTCTCTTCACAAGCCCTTTTCCGGCGTGCAGGTTAAAGATAAAGAATAAGTTCATTTCTATAACTCCCAAAACATTAATAATAACGACGAAACCCGGAGGAAAAACCTCCGGGCTTAAAAACATCACTATTGCTTTATTTTATAGACCGGTGATATTATTTTTCGGCGCTTAAATACTTATCAATAGCTTCAAGTGCCTGTTCTTCATCGGATCCCTCTGTAATAACAGTGAGCTGAGCTCCCTCTGCCATACCAAGGCTCATCATACCCATAATGGATTTTGCATTGATGCGCTTGTTTTCCGTCTCAATATAAACTGTGCTCTCAAACTGGCTTGCAATCTGTACAAGCATTGCGCCGGGACGAGCATCCAGTCCACCCTTGAGCTGAACGGTAATGTCCTTCTTTGTCATTTTTTGTCTCCCTTGTTTTTGCCGATTTTCAGCGCATATTCGCTGATTTTTCGTAACCTGTGATTAACCCCCGACTTTCCTACAGGCGGATCAAGCATTTGTCCCAGCTCTGTAAGTGAACTATCCGGATTATCAAGTCTTAGCTCGGCTATCTCCCGTATACCTTCAGGAAGAACAGAAAGTCCTTCCGTATCCCTTATAAAGATAATCTCTTCGATTTGTTTGGAACCGGCTTTTGAGGCCTTTTGAATATTCGACACATCAAAGTTATTCCTGCGATTTATATCGTTACGAACATCCTTTGTGATGCGAACATTAACAAAATCCATTAAAGCTCTGTGGGCTTCCAAAACATTCAACACATCCTGTATTGTATCTGCATCTTTAACATATACCACATAATACTTTCTTCGTGTAGTACTTTTTGCATCAATATTAAAGTCTTCCAGGATTTCTTTTAGCATTTCTGCACTAAATTCGTCCTGACATACAATTTCCAGATGATATGCTTTCTCCGGATCGTTAATAAATCCGGCTGAAAGAAACGCACCTCTTAAGTAGGCTCTCTTGCAACAATCGTTAGTCAGCAAAAATTCGGGAGCCTCTTTGGCTATGGCATCCAATACAGAAACCATATCCGCATTAGCCCTGCTGAATTCGATTGATTTGCGGTTGTTTTGGAAACTCTCCTCAAAAGAAGCAGTATTTATATTAAAGGTTTTATTTAACAAAGTAAAGCATTTTCTCAATGCGGCCTGATTTTGAGCATTGGTGGATACGGAAATTGTATCTCCGTCCTTTTTTCCCGCAAAAGCCAGTATGGCCGTCATCTCGGATAATCTGCAGTGTCTCTCATGTGGAATTGCGCTTATGAGTTCTTCCTTAACATCAGCCGAAAATGACATTATTTTTCTCCCTGCTTAACATCTCTGTGGGACAACTTTACCCAAAAATCTTCCTTGTCCTTGAAGCTTGCATACAACTTTTCGGCCAAGGTCACACTTCTGTGATGCCCACCGGTGCACCCGATAGCCACCACCAACTGATTCTTTCCCTCTTTTATATAATTGGGAATCAAAAACATCAACATATCTTCAAGCTTATTTAAGAAGGTTTCCGCTTCGGGATTATCCATTACAAAATCCTGAACCTCCTTATCAAGGCCCGTCTTTAGTTTAAGCTCTTCCACATAATAAGGATTGGGCAAGAATCTGACGTCAAACACCAAATCCGCATCCTGGGGAATCCCGTGCTTAAAGCCAAAAGAAACAATATTTATCATTAAGTTGTTGAATTTCTTGTCATCAACAAATATCCTGTCGATTTCAGCTTTCAAATCCCGATTCAAAAGATTTGATGTATCAATGATATAATCAGATTTCTTTTTTATTTCCGAAAGCACACCACGCTCACGCTTAATGCCTTCTTCAACCCTGCCATCAGGAGAAAGCGGGTGCTTTCTTCGTGACTCTTTATAACGTTTCAAAAGAACGGAATCACTGCTTTCAAGAAACAGTATTTCAAGAGTGATATTGTATTTTTTCACCTTTTCCAGTGTTTCAATCACTCGGTCAAAGGGCTGATCCGCTCTTGCGTCAATCCCCAGCGCAACCTTGGACAGCTCGGTATCCTTTTCAGACACCAGTTCGGCAAACATCTCGATAAGCTGAACCGGAAGATTATCAACACAATAGTATCCGTTATCTTCCAGCATTTTAATCGCTGTTCTTTTGCCGCTTCCGCTCATTCCTGTTACTACAACGAGACGCATTACAAACCTTCCCCTGTCTTTTTCAAATCATCCAATCAGAAGCGTCCTATTCGGATTACTTCTGTTTCCAGCTTAACTTTAGAGTTGTCGTATACTCTCTTTTTAATTAATTCTATTAAATCGTTAATATCTTTAGCCGTAGCATTTGCGTCATTTACAATAAATCCGGCATGCTTTGTGGAAACACATGCACCGCCGATTCTTTCACCTTTAAGCCCGGCTTCTTCAATCAGCTGGCCGGCAAAATAACCCTTAGGTCTCTTAAAGGTACTACCGGCACTTGGATACTCAAGGGGCTGTTTTTCAACCCTTCGACCCATCAAATCCTTCATGGTGTTTCGAATATCTTCTTCGTTGCCGGGTTCCAGCTTAAATGTAACCATAGCTACGGAAATACCTGATTTTTTAACTTCACTTTTTCTATAATCAAACCTGAGTGAATGAGGTGAAACATAAATAAGCTCGCCTTCTTTTGTAACGGCCTCCAATCCATCCACCACCATGGACATATCACCGCCGTAGGCACCGGCATTCATTACAATGGCACCACCGACTGTTCCGGGGATTCCATAGGCAAATTCCATTCCCGTCAGTCCGTTATCTGCAGCCATCTTACATACATTGGAAAGAAGGGCCCCTGCACCTGCGGTTATTCGGTTACCCACCACTACCATATCTGTAAGCCTGCCTGCCATTTTAACAACAATTCCCCTGTAACCTTCATCGGACACAAGTAAATTACTGCCATTTCCAAGCACAAAATATTCAGACCTGCATTTATTAAGATAACCAATCACCTTGGCCAGTTCTTCCATGGAATTGACTGTGACCATAATGTCTGCGGGACCACCCACGCGAAAGGTTGTGTGTTCTTTTAAAGAAACATTTTCCTTAACATTTTCCTCACCGACAAATCCGGCCAGGTTTCTTATCATGAATTCACTCAAATTATTTTCCGGCTTTCTCCAGTTTGTTTATTCAATAACCAGCTTTGCTGCTCCGTACATTCCGGCATCGTTTCCAAGCGTTGCCAAAACCATCTTTGCATTTTTGCAGCCGTGGAAAGCATATTTTTCAAAAGAAGGAGTAATATAATCCAAAAGAATTTCGCCTGCCTTTGAAACACCACCGCCGATAACAAATATTTCAGGGTTAACTACCGCAGCAATAAGCGCAAGACCCTTTCCAAGGGTTTCACCGAATTCCTTGGCAATTTCAATACAAAGTGCATCCCCTGCCTTAACTCCGTCAAATACAGCCTTTGCAGATAAATCTTCTTTGGTAAGAACAGTTTCTTTGCCCCACTTTTCAATCATCTCAGATGCGGTTCTTGATATACCGGTTGCTGAAGTATACTGCTCAAGACATCCAAACCCGCCGCAACCGCAGGCAATTGTTTCACCGTCTTTTACATGCATATGTCCGATTTCACCGCCTGCTCCGACTGAACCGTTTACAATTTTACCGTCAACGATGATGCCACCGCCCACACCGGTTCCAAGGGTAACCATTACCACATCGGTATAGCCTACACCGCCGCCCTTCCACATTTCTCCAAGAGCTGCCACATTGGCATCATTACCAATCATAGCCTTAACACCGGTAAGCTTTGAAAGCTCCTCGGCTGCATTAAATACACCCCATCCAAGGTTAACTGCCTTATGAACAATACCCTTTGAATCAACAGGACCGGGAACTCCGGCGCCAACACCGATTACATCAGCCTTATCAATGCCTTTTTCCTTAAGCTTTTCATTGATTGAAGCTGCTACATCGGGAAGAATGCTAACACCGCCGTTATCCTTTACGGTTTTGATTTCCCATTTATCGAGACACTCTCCTGTTTCTGAAAGAAGTCCCATTTTTACTGTTGTTCCGCCTATATCTACACCAAATACATATTTCATAGTTTTCTCCTGTTTTATGCCCGACCTGAATTTAGCTTACCTGTAAAGCCTTCGAGCATTTATTAATCTTCTTCACGCTTTTCTGCAAAAGACTTCTGAAGTCTCTTATATAATTCCTGTGCCGCATTGTAGCCCATCTTCTTCTGACGATGGTTAACCGCTGCAGACTCACAAATAATAGCCAGGTTACGGCCGGGACGAATAGGAATACTGTGACATACTACACGGTTGCCAAGGTACTCGGTATATTCTTCTTCAAGACCAAGCCTGTCATATTCTTTGTCCTTGTTCCAGTCTTCAAGCTTAATGACAAGGTCGATATTCTGGGTGTCACGAACGCTTGATACACCGAAAAGTGCCTTAACATCCACGATACCGATACCACGAAGCTCAATGAAGTGCTTGGTAACATCAGGTGCCGTACCAATAAGTGTATCATCTGAAACCTTTCTGATTTCAACAACGTCATCAGTTACAAGACGATGTCCTCTCTTAATAAGCTCAAGAGCTGCCTCAGATTTACCGATACCGGACTCACCGGTAATAAGAACACCTTCACCGTATACATCCACAAGAACACCGTGAACTGTGATGCAGGGAGCAAGCCTTACCTTAAGCCATCTGATAATCTCTGCCATGAATTCAGAGGTTGACTTCTTGGTCATTAACAACGGCACTCCATGGGCCTGAGCAATTTCCGTAAAAATCGGATCGGGAATGAGCTCACGGCAAAATACAAAAGCAGGAATCGGATATGAAAGAAGCTTTTCGTATACCTCGCGCTTTTTCTTTACGCTTAAGCCTTCCATATATGTATATTCCACAAAACCGATAACCTGAAGTCGGGTAGCCTCGAAATGTTCAAAATAACCGGTTACCTGAAGCGCAGGACGGTTAATATCAGGCTGGGTAATCTTAATACCGGAAAGATCGATTTCCGGGGTAAGATTTTCAAGTTTCATTTTCTCAACAATCTGAGTAAGCTTAACAGATGCCATAAGAAGATCTCCTTATCATTTCTATCATGATTTATTCACTAAAAATATATTGCATAACCCTTAACTTTAAGTTTAACACAAAATTATTAACCGTGAAAATAATTATATATTTCCCTGGCAACATTTTCGGGAATTTCAGCACGATTCATTATTGTTTCAACATCAGCCGCTTTAACCTCATCGATATTTTCAAATGTTCTAAGCAGCGCCTTTCTCCTGGCCGGCCCCACTCCCGGTATATCTTCAAACACGGAATGTATCTGCTTCTTTTCCCTAAGGCTTTTATGGTACTCAATGGCAAAACGGTGGGCCTCGTCCTGAACTCTTGTTATGAGCTTAAAGCTTTCTGAACGCTTGTCTATCGGTATCTCTTCGCCGTCCACATACAGACCTCTGGTGTGATGATTATCATCCTTTACCATACCGCAAACCCTGATGTTTATTCCAAGCTCATTTAACACCTCAAGAGCCACATTTACCTGACCCTTTCCACCATCCATCAGGATTAAATCCGGGAACCTGGAAAAGCTTCCGTATTTATCATCCATTTTTTTGGCCCGAAGCTGCTTTTTCTCCTCAAAGCCGTGTATAAATCTCCTGGAAAGAACCTCATGCATACAGGAATAATCATCCGGTCCCTCCACAGACTTAATTCTAAACTTACGATAATCGCCCTTAACAGGCTTTCCGCCTTCAAAAACCACCATTGAACCAACATTTTGAAAACCGTTTGTGTTGGATATATCAAAGGCCTCCAGTCTGTTCAAATCGTTCATGCCTATAAGACGGCCAAGCTCTTCAAGAGCACCCTTTGTTTTCTTTTCCTCCAAAACAATGCGGTCCTTATCTTTCTTTAATACGATTTCCGCATTGTTTCTTGCCAAATCCACCAGTTTTTCTTTAAAACCGATTTTAGGCACCACCAGTTTGCAGGAACTTCCCCGCTGGTCGGACAGCCATCTTGTAATCATATCCTGCTCCGGAATATCCTCGGAAAGCATAATGATGGGAGGAATATAAGGAGTACCCGTATAATAACGCTTTACAAATTCCCCCAGTATTTCCGCATCCGAAAGCCCTCCGATATCATCCATATGATGATGTTCGCGGCCAATCATTTTACCGTTTCGCACAAAGAATACCTGTACCACCGCGTCTGTTTCGTCATGAGCCTGGGCGATAATATCCTTGTCATCAAAACCTGTATTGTCCGATATTTTTTGTCGTTCGATTATTCTTTTGGCACTTTCAATAAGATCGCGATATTTAATGGCCGCCTCAAAATCCATTTCTTCGGAGGCTGCCTCCATTTTATTTTTAAGCTCTCTGATAAGAGCCTTATCGTTGCCGTTCATAAAGTCTATTGCCAGAGCAATATTTGCCTTGTATACTTCGGAGCTGACCTTGCCGCTGCAGGGTGCCAGACACTTGCCCATATGGTAATTTAAGCAGGGACGGTCATTCTCCACTCCCTCCTGACAGGCTTTATTGCAGGTTCTGAATTTATATGTGGTATTTAACAGTTCAATGATATCGTTTACTGCCTGGGAACTGGTATAAGGGCCAAAATACTTGGATTTGTCCTTTCCCATTCTTCTGACAAAAGAAATTTTAGGAAAATCCTCCGCTACCGAAACCTTGATATAAGGATATGTTTTTGAATCCTTTAACAGGGTATTGTATTTGGGATTATATTCCTTAATGAGATTGTTCTCGAGCACAAAAGCCTCAAGATCGGAATCCACCACTATGTACTCAAAGTGGTCGATAAGAGAAATCATACGCTCAATTTTGGGCGTTCTGTTATTCATGACACGAAAATACGACCTTACACGATTGAAAAGGTTTACTGCTTTGCCAACGTATATTATGTTGTCATCCTTGTCATGCATAAGATAAACTCCCGGTTGTTTCGGGAGTTTATCCAGTTCTTCTTTTATATTAAACATTGTCGTCCTGTGAATCGGTATTAATGATTTGACCGGTAATAACCGACATTTCTTCCGCTGTTTCAATTTCTTTTTGCTCGGAAGCTTCTGCGGGTTCAGTAGCTGTATCCGCATCAACATTTGCGGCTTCTTCGTCAGGATCCGGAAGTCCCTTTTCTTTTCTGAAAATGGACATAAATTCTTTACCGGTGATGGTTTCTTTTTCAATAAGATACTCGGCAAGCTTATCAAGAAGCTCTCTGTTCTCACCAAGAAGTCTCAATGCTTCATCATAGGACTCCTTAAGCATCTGCTTAACTTCCTCGTCAATCTGAGCAGCTGTAACTTCACTGCAGTTAAGTACCTTATTACCGTCGAGATATTTGTTCTCTACGGATTCAAGACCCATCAGACCGAACTTTTCACTCATACCGTACATGGTAACCATATTACGGGCGATTGAAGTAGCCTTTTCAATATCGTTGGCTGCGCCGGTGGTAATATCGTCAAACACAATTTCCTCGGCAGCTCGACCGGCAACATAGCCCACAAGCATAGCACGAAGTTCTTTTTTGGAATTTAAGTACTTTTCTTCTTCAGGAACCTGCATTACATATCCAAGTGCACCCATGGTTCTGGGAACAATGGTAATCTTCTGCACAGGCTCGGTGTTCTTTTGAAGCGCTGCCACAAGTGCGTGACCGATTTCATGATAAGAAACTATACGACGCTCTTCCTTGCTCATGATTCGATCTTTCTTTTCCTTACCGACAAGAACCTGCTCAACAGCTTCAAAAAGATCCTTCTGAGATACATACTCACGCTTTTCTTTAACCGCATTTATTGCAGCTTCATTAATCATGTTGGCCAAATCAGAACCAACAGCACCGGATGTAGCCAGTGCAATGGCATCAAGATCAACGGTTTCATCCATAAGTACATTCTTGGCATGAACCTTCAATATTTCGACACGACCCTTTAAATCAGGCTTATCTACAATAATTCGGCGGTCAAAACGACCGGGACGAAGAAGCGCTTTATCAAGTATTTCGGGGCGGTTGGTCGCAGCAAGGATAAGTACACCCTTTGAACTGTCAAAACCATCCATCTCGGAAAGCAGCTGATTAAGAGTCTGCTCACGCTCTTCGTTACCGCCGCCATACTTGGAATCACGGCTGCGACCGATAGCATCAATTTCATCTATAAATACGATACAGGGAGCATTCTTGCTTGCTTCTTTAAACAAATCACGAACTCGTGAAGCACC
>JAZUJC010000202.1:0-21781 GCA_045642625.1 Lachnospiraceae bacterium | reverse complement strand
TCACACAGACAGAAAGCTTGTATTTTTCATTAACTGCTGTATAAATGATTATGCAATGTCTACCCCGTTAAAGAATGAGGGTTATCCGGGCAACTATAAATTTGCGCTGGAGGTTTCAATTGACAGGCTGCGCAATGTATTTCCCTGGGCAAGCTTTGTTTTGATAGCTCCCCACCAGTATTCTGAATTTGAATATGGAAGCGAATTAAATGTTTTCCTGTTGACGCAGGAAGAATATGCGGGCGTTATGTACGAGGTGTCAATTGGGAAGAACTGCTATTTTACTAATTTAAAATATGCTTGTGACATAGATACGCTTAACTTGAACGAATATCTTAAAGACGGAATGCATCCCAATGACCGGGGCTGCCTTTTGATCGCGGAAGGAATTGCCCGGGATTTCTGCAATGAATACGGCAAATAGACTTATTAGGGTAAAGCATTTTGATGTAAATTGCGAAAAAATGTGATTTACATAAAAAATGTTTTACCTTATTTTTTTATTAGTGATATAATATTTTTAAGGGGCATTTTATCAGCTCATTTTGTTATCACTATGAAAGAAGGGGACTATGTTCGAGTTAAATGATTTTGTTGTTCATACCACCGGCGGAATATGTCAGATTGTTGAAATCGCGCCACTAAACATGCCCGGTGCGGATAAAAATCGCAAATATTATTTTCTCAATCCCGTTAAAGAAAAGGGAAGCAAGGTCTTTGTCCCTGTTGATAATTCGGCGGCTATTCGAAAAGTAATGACAAGCGATGAGGCTAATAAACTTATAGCTGATATTCCTTCCATTGAGGAAATGTTTATTGATAATGATAAAATAAGAGAGACGAAATATAAAGAAGCAATTAAAAGCTGTGATTTAAGGGAACTGGTAAAGATTATTAAAAATCTGCACACCAGAAGGGCACAGCGCTTTGCGGAAGGAAAGAAGATTACGGCTGTAGATGATAAATATACTAAAATAGCCGAAGATAACCTCATTAATGAGATTGCGTTTGTTTTGAATCGTGACAAAAAAGAAACTCAGGAAATGGTTTTTGAACGTTTTGAGGTCTGAAACATTTATATGTATTATCAGACAGGTCCGTGAATATTTTTTCAGGCAAGCCTGCAAAATTTGAATAGAAGACTATAGTTACGAAAATCCCCCGGATGATAATCATTCGGGGGATTGATGTTTATGACAATACAATTTCTCACAGAGCATTAAATTTATTGTACATGACGATACATCTACTGATTGACTCAATTAGACAATATTATAAAACTATACAATCATATCTTATGGATTTGCCTTCAATGGAATAGGAAGGCTTTTTTCCTGCCAGATACTCGGCTTTAAGTGGTCTTTTAATGACTATCCTTTTTGGCGATGCGCATATGGCCGCTTCTAAAAGCTCAGCACCGTCTTCACAGGGCTTTTCTATTACATGGATAACCTGGAATTTCTTTTTGACCAATCCGGTCTTTTCACGTTTTGGAAACATTGGATCCAAATAAATGATATCCGGTTTATAATCCAGGGACTGTAATGCCTTAATGCTGTCTTCTTTGTGAAGGACCATTCTTGATACAATACCATTAAGCTCACTGCAGGTCATTGCCCTTGTAATGGTATCTTCAAGCAATGCCGCAATAATTTCATCGCGTTCATAGAGGTGGACGGTATTACCGTCAGCTGCCAAAAGAAGGGAATCTTCACCAAGCCCTGCGGTAGCATCCACTATTGTCAGGGGACCTTCATGATTTTTAATTTTGCAAGCCTTAACCAGTAACTCATGGGAAAGGTTGGCATGGGTCAGTCGCCGGATCATTTTTGTAAAATCTCCATGGATTTCCTGACCCTCAAGCCTTAGCACCAGACCTGATTCAGTTTGTATAAGCCCTTCTTTATTCAATGGTCCAGACAACACCTTCGCGAGTATCCTTTATGGTAATGCCTTTGTCAAGAAGCTCTGCACGGATGGCATCAGCAGTAGCGAAGTCCTTGTTTTTCTTTGCTTCGGCTCTTGCAGCAATACGCTCATTAATATAAGCTTCAAGCTCGGCATCAACTGAGTTTGCGGTTTCTTCGATTTCGGTATCAAGATCAAGGCAAAGTACCTGATCAAAGTCCTTTATAATGGCATATTTGGTAGCATTATTGGTATCTGCCTTTAATGCTTCATACAAAATAGTAATGGCCATGGAAGTATTAAAATCATTACCGAGAGCTTCCAAAAATCTTTCTCTATAGGAATCGAATACTGCGGAGTCAACCTGACCGTCTCCCGAAGCAGCCTTAATACGGGCTGTTGTCTTAAGGAGTTTCTCATAAGCCGCTCTCATATTATCAAGAACCTCATAGGAGAATTCAAGGGGCTTTCTGTAGTGACTCTGGAGGCAGAAAAGCCTGTAAACCAGGGGATTGTAGCCTTTGCTCTCAAGGAGAGATACGGTAAGGAATTCACCCTTGGATTTGCTCATTTTGCCACCCTTTTCATTAAGGTGGTGAACATGGAACCAGTAATTACACCATTTATGACCGGTATAGGATTCACTCTGTGCAATTTCATTGGTGTGGTGAGGGAAAATATTGTCTATACCACCACAGTGGATATCAAGCTTTTCACCAAGATGCTTCATACTGATGCATGAGCATTCTATGTGCCAGCCGGGATAACCGACACCCCAGGGGCTGTCCCACTTAAGTGCCTGGTCCTCAAATTTTGACTTGGTAAACCAAAGAACAAAGTCTGCCTTGTTTCTTTTGTTGGTATCCTCTTCAACATCGTCTCTTACGGCAATCATTAAGTCGTCGGAGCTGGCGTTTGAAAGAGTATAGTATTTTTCAAGCTTTGAAGTGTCAAAATAAACGTTTTCACCTGAAACATAGGCATAGCCCTTTTCAAGGAGCACTTTAATCATATGAATAAATTCGCTGATGCAGTTTGTGGCAGGCTCAACCACATCGGGTCTTCTGATGTTTAGCTTATTGCAGTCTGAAAAGAACGCATCGGTATAAAACTTGGCAATTTCCATAACGGTTTTGTGCTCTCTTTTAGCACCTTCAACCATTTTGTCATTTCCGGAATCAGCATCGGAAGTAAGATGTCCAACGTCTGTAATGTTCATTACACGTTTAACATCGTAGCCCGCATATCTAAGGGTTCTGTCCAGAATATCTTCCATAATATAACAGCGAAGGTTACCAATATGTGCAAAGTGATAAACGGTGGGACCGCAGGTATAAAGAGATACCTTGCCTTCTTCGTTGGGAACGAAGTTTTCAACCTTTTTTGTAAGCGTGTTATAGAATTTAATCTGACTCATAATATTCCCTTTCATATCATTACTGACAATATGTCATTTTAACGTTGATATCGTAGCAAGAATGGGTGTTTTCGTCAAGATTAATCGGTGCTATTATAGAGGGGTCAGGAGTATAAATATGAGCGATAATCTGCCTATTTTTCAAAGGCTCAGCGATTTGGCCGAAAGAAGCTATAACAACAATCAGTTCACCTTTACGGGGTTCCTTTCCCAGGGAGAAATATCCGACTATTATTCTTTATATGAAAAGAAATTGTCCTATGCCTGCCCGGTGATTTTCGGTGGTGCCCAAAACACAGAGAGAAAGGTGATTCGCTTTGGAAATGTTTCGGAATTTGGCTATGAGGAGCAGTTCCCGATTACCGCTCTTTTGATAAAGCCGCTTTCCGCTAAATTTTCCGATGATTTAAACCACAGGGATTTTCTTGGAAGCCTTATGAATTTGGGGATTAAAAGAGAATTGCTGGGGGATATTTTTATAAAGAAAAGTGACCGTGGAACAGAGGCATGTTTGTTTTGCCTTGACTCCATTGCGGATTATATTATTGAAAATTTAACCAGGATTAAGCATACCTCGGTTACGGCTGTAAAAACCGACAATACGGATTATCTTACAGAACCGGTTTTGGAGCCTAAAGTAATTCAGGTTTCATCGCCCAGGGCCGATGGAATAGTGGCAAGGGTATATAATCTCTCCAGAGGCGATTCTTTGGAGCTGTTTCAGAAAGAACTGGTTTTTGTTAACGGTCGTTTGTGTACCGAAAATGCAAAAAACCTTAAGGAAAATGACATTGTAAGTGCAAGAGGTCATGGCAAGTTTAAGGTTGATGAACTTTTAAATGTCAGCAAAAAGGGTAAGCTTAATGTAAGGGTGCAGGTATATAAGTAGCCCCGAATTATTATTTGATTAAGTAAGGACTGTTAAACGATTTTTATGAGAATTCCGATTATCAGCAATATTCACAACAAACTTAAGATGGACTCAAAACCGGACAGGGTTCCTATGTCAAGGTATCCCCGTCCGATGCTTAAAAGAGATTCTTTCCTGTGTCTTAACGGAAAGTGGGACAACGGAGTTGTGGTGCCTTATCCCCTTGAATCGGTGAATTCAGAGCATAAGGGCCGTGTAAAGAAGCTGAATATATATGAAAGAAGCTTTGTACTTCCAAAAGGCTTTGTGTAGGACCGGATTATACTTAATATCGGAGCGGCGGATGCTGTGGCAAAGGTATATATAAACGGCACAATGGTGGGAACTCATCATGGAGGATATGTTCCTTTTTCGATTGATATTACAAAGACCGTAAGCTCAGTGGAAGGTGCCAAAAACAAAATCAGGATAGAGGTTCTTGATAAACTCAGTCACAAGCTTCCGTATGGTAAGCAAAAGAAGAGACGGGGCGGTATGTGGTATACTCCCGTTTCGGGAATATGGAAAAGTGTATGGCTTGAGAGTGTTTCCGATGATTATATAAGGGCGATTGAGATTACCCCTTCCCTTGATGCAATCGATATAAATATTGATTCCGAGGCCAATGATTATTTAATAGAGGTTTTTGACGGCGACAGGGTAATTGCATCCGAAAGAACCTGCTATGATCTTGTTCATATCGATATACCTAACGGTATTTTATGGACGCCGGAGAACCCTAAATTGTACGATATTCGAATCAGCACAAAAGGAGACAGTGTAACATCATATTTTGGGTTAAGAACGATCTTGACCGGGCGGGTCAATGGAACTGAACGCCTGCTTTTAAACGGCAAACCCTATTTCTTTAACGGGGTTCTTGATCAGGGCTACTTCCCTGAAGGTATATATACACCCAATACCGAAGAGGATTATGATAGAGACATACTAAGGCTCAAGGAACTGGGAATAAATACGATAAGAAAGCATATTAAAGTGGAACCGGACTGCTTCTATGAAGCCTGCGACAGGCTGGGAATGCTTGTTTTTCAGGATATGGTTAACAACGGCTCATATAAATATATAAGGGACACCGTGCTTCCGACCCTTGGACATCAGAAACTTGACGATACCAGGGTCAAAGTAAAGGATGAAACAAAAAACTGCTTTGCGATGGCTATGGAAGAAACCCTTGTACATTTGTACAATTTCCCTTCGGTTGTGTACTATACTCTCTTTAATGAGGGCTGGGGACAGTTTGAATCGGATTTGATGTATGATTTTGCCAAAATGATGGATTCAACCCGCATTATCGATTCAACCTCGGGCTGGTTTTGGCAAAAGCAAAGCGATGTGGATTCCCTTCACATATATTTTAAGGATGTGCACATTAAGAAAAGTGAAAGACCGGTTGTGCTGTCTGAGTTTGGCGGTATTTCGCTTAAAATCAAAGAACATTCTTATTCTAAATATGTCAATTACGGTTATGGCAAATGTAAAAATAAAGAGGACCTTACAAAGGCTTTGGTGAAGCTGTATCGACAGCAAATAATACCGGAGATAAAGAACGGTCTTTGCGGCTGCATTTATACTCAGGCCTTTGACGTCGAGGATGAAACCAACGGACTGTACACATATGACCGTAAAGAATGTAAGGTTATACCTGAGTATATTAAAGAAGTATTTGATGAACTTAAAATTGAGGATTAAGGAATATGCTGCTTAGTATAATTGTTCCGGTATATAACATGGCCGGTGATGATAAGTTAAAATTCTGTATGGATTCGCTTCTTAATCAGACAGTAAGTGACTACGAAATAATAGCCGTTGACGATAAATCAACAGACAATTCGGCAGAAATATTAAAACAGTATGAGGCTGATAATCCGGGGAAGGTTAAGGTTATTCTTTCTGAGAAAAACGGTCGCCAGGGAAGCGCCAAAAATAAGGGTATCAGGGCAGCCTCCGGAGACTGGCTTGGCTTTATAGACTCTGATGACTGGATTGCCCCCGATATGTATGAAAAGCTTATTAAAAGGGCCGATGAAACCGGGGCCGATGTGGTAGGCTGTGATTTTTCTTTGGTTAAGGAGCATTCTTTTGCAATAGGAGAGATTGTGCCCAACAGCCGTGACAATCAGGTGGGAGTACTTGATAAGGAGCGCAGGAAAAGCCTGATTCTGGACGGGGGCAGCCTGTGTCTTAAGATATATCGAAGAGAAAGAATTACCGGAGAAAAGCTATATTTCCCGGAAGGAATTTTTTACGAAGACAATGCGGTGGGAAACTCCTATCTGATTACCGCCAATCATTTTGAGTACGTTAAGGAACCTCTGTATTACTACTATCAGCATGATACATCCACGGTACATACGGTAACGAAGGCCAGGTGCAAAGACCGTATGGAGGCAGCACAGCTTATGATTAAGGACGCCAGGGACCGTGGATATTACGAGGAATACAAAGAAGAACTGGATTATAAATTTATCATTCTTTTTTACTTAAATACTTTGTTTTCCTACATGCGGGAGGGTGAGGATACCGACTTTAAGTTTTTAAAGTCCCTGTCAAAGGGCTTAAAGGAGGTTGTGCCTGATGTAGAGTCCAACAAATACTACAGTGAAAGAATCAACCGGGAAGAAAAGAAGCTCACAAAGATGCACTGTAAAAATACATTAATGTTTGTGATTTACTATCGTCTGCTGTGGTTTTACAGAAAGATAAGGGGTAGGAAATAGAGGATAAAGCATGCAAAAAGCCTGACAGGTGCAAAGAGAAGATCGGGTGAGAACAAAACAAGGATATAATGACAAAGAGAAGAGCTGCGAGTTTATCGCAGCTCTTTTTGGAAACAGTATTGGTAAATTACTCTCTATTCGGATTTTTTGATTTTGGGAATCGTAAAGCTTACACAGGTACCAAAATCCGGTGTGGATTCTACGGAAAGGCCTGATTTATATAAGTTTTTAAGGCGCTTGTCGATGTTGTAAACGCCGATGCTTTTGTTCTCCTTGGGCTGTTCGAAAAGCTTGTCTATTGTTTCCTGGCTCATTCCGGCACCGTTATCGCTT
This sequence comes from Lachnospiraceae bacterium, assembly GCA_045642625.1. Lineage (GTDB taxonomy): Bacteria > Bacillota > Clostridia > Lachnospirales > Lachnospiraceae > UBA1258. The sequence continues at coordinate 14,475 of JAZUJC010000202.1, read as the reverse complement.
ATATAGAATGTAACATCACTGAAACTGTCACGAATTCTAAGAGTTATTATACCCGGAGTATCACTTTTGCGGACACCGTGTTTAATGGCATTTTCAATAAGAGGCTGCAGCGTAAGCGGCGGCATGTCGATTTGCGGCATTCTGATCGGAAAATCCGTGTAAAAATTGATGGATGGAAATCTTTCTTTTTCAATAGCGGTATATGCATTTACCAGTTCCATCTCACGGGAGAGGGGAACGGTTTTGTCCACATTGTCTATGCTCAGTATGAGGGAGCAGTAATCCTTAAGAGAGGCAATGAGCTTCTTGGCCTTTTCAGGGTCGGTAACGCATAAATCCGCAATGGTATTTAAGGTGTTATAAAGAAAGTGCGGTTTCATCTGAGCATTTAAAAATGCATTTTCCGAAGCCTGCATGGCTTCCAGTGTTCTGTTAAGCTCTTCGGTGTAGAAAAGCTCCGAATCATGCTGGGTGGCATATCTTTTTGCCAGTATAATCATTTCGATTATTGCAAATGTCAAAAAAGAAAGCTGGAAGGTATGGTTGGTGGTGATTGGTAATTTTCTTCCGTAATATTCAATGGCACTTGCGGCAATACATTCAAGCAAACCAAGGGAGAAAATGCCACCGTAAGGATAACTTCCGATAAATGCTTTTACTATTACGTATATGCACAAAACAAAGGGTGCAATATAGGCGATGTATCGAAGCGAATTGAGTATCGGATAGGCCTTAAAGGTTAATGAATTTATTACAGGCAAAACCTCCAGGGCACTGGTAATGTAAAGTGCCTTTTTTCCGAAAAGTGATGGGAAGAAGCAATACTCATGATACATCAGGGCAATCATGGTTACCGGCATGGTAAGTGACACCAGCAGAGTCCCGATTTCATAGGGTAAATGAGGGATTATTCGGGCCAAAAGCACGCTGTCTGTGAGGAAAAACCTGGCAATATAAGCAACAATAAGGAAAAGAAAGGATGTGACAATCTTTTCTTTTTGCATGGAAAACAACTGAATTATGCAGAAAATCATAGTTACCAGCATAAGTGCAAGCAGAACGATTGCTGCTGTAATGCCGTTATCGAAATAGCGGTGTATTCTCTCGGTTGAGCCAAAAAGAATAGTGCCGTTTGTGGTTCCTGTTGAAGCAATGGGTGTAGATATGTACAGTACGATTTTGTAAAAGCCGGTGTCCGATGGAGGCAAATCCACCACATGAGGGCTTGGATATAAGGGACTGCTGCTTCTGAAGGTCTTTGTTTCGGCAAGCTGCTTTCCGTTGGCAAACAGTACATATTCACAGAATTCTCCGGGGAAAATGAAACTGTAGGGCACATTTGTGGGTGCGTCTACAAAAAAACGAATGGTTGCCACATAGCGGTTGTCTTGTTCGCAGGCCTCCTGTCTGATTTCGTCAACGGAATTCAATATTATTTTGTCACCGTTATAAAAATCAAAGTGCATGGGAGGTACAATAACCTGAGGGTAGCACTCGATGGAACCGGTGAAGTAGTAAAGCTGATCCGGGTCTATGTATGTTTCTGCCTGAACATCATCCTGAACTCCAAAGGCGAATTCCTTGGGCTGAGATGATATTAAAACAAGATACATTACCGCAAAAATAAAAAACGGAAAAAGAATAAGTGCGGTAACCTTACAGGGCATAGGTAATTTTGATAATTTAAACATTGCCGGCTACCTCCTCCTCGGTATATCTTCCTTCAGGGGGCACCACAAAAGAAACCGATGTTCCTACACCGGGTGCACTTTGAATTATAAGCCCTTTTCCAAAGCGTTCGGTCAAACGTTTGTTAATGCTGTAAAGGCCGATGCGGGCTGTCTGGATAAAGGAATTGGGAAGCCTTTCAAGCTCCTCCTCGGGCATACCGGAACCGTTGTCAGATACATCAATCTGACAATAATCTTTGTAGGATGATATTTTGATTGTTATCTTTCCCGAAGGGTGTTCGCGGTCAAAACCGTGCTCCAATGCATTCTCTATCAGAGGTTGAATGGAAAGCGGAGGGACATAAACATTTGGAAGCTCAAGGGGGAGTTTGTAGACAAACTGAATGTCTCCGTATCGTTCTTTTTCGATAGAAGTATAGGCCTTTGACAGTTCAAGCTCATTTGAAAGGGGCACGATTCCCTTCAATTGCTGGAAATTCAAGGTATGCCTTAAAAATTTGGATAAAGATATGGTTAAATCCTCAGCAGTAAATGAGTCGGAATCACATTTTTCGGTTATAAGATCCAGGGTTGCATACAGGAAATCCGATTTTAACTGGGTACACTGAAGTGCATTGTCGGAGTGAGTGATGGAATCAATGGTTTCAAAAAGAGTATCTGCGATTTCCCTGGTTCTGTTTATGGATTCCCGATACTGAATGGTGAGCATTATTAAATGCAAAAAAATGTAAACGGGAATGACCGCTATTCGGAAGCTCATGGATTCTTTTCCGATAAGTATCATAATGAACGAGGGGATAAATGAAGCCAAAAGAACCAAATAGGAGATTATGGCATACATATATGCCCTGTTTCCCTGACGAAACATTCTAAGTGAATTATATAAACCGTTACAATAGGCAAATATGCAGAACATGATCGAAACAAGAGATGCCCCGTAAATAAAGGATTCAGGCATAACAAAGTAGAAGAGTGCAGAAATGCCCAGTACCACATTGAAAATTTTATAATATCTGTTCTTTTCCTCTGCAATAACATAAGTATTGTAAAGGTTCATCATTAGAGAGGATAAATTTAGAGTTACCAGGTAGAAAATATCTTCCAGAGTGGGAGATATACCGGGTTTTAACAGATAGTAAGGATAAAGCGCAGGCTTCATAATGACGTTAATCGCCAAAACAGCGCACAAAACCGGAAACCATAGGGTGCGCTTTAATCCTTTATAAAATCTGAAAAGAATCAGGTAGTAAACCGCCGTTAATATACAGGTGGAAACACTGAATGCTCGAAATAATATAGACATGGTTATGAGGTGACTCCTGTGAAAAAACCTTTACAAGGAATTCAGCGGGGTTACAGCGAGCGAACCATTTTGCTAAGCTCGGCTGATGGCTGCGAGCCGTATTCCTCATAAAGCATATTGCAATATTTGTCGTAGTATTCTTTTACTGCCGCAGGAGGAAGCTTCTTGGATTTTAATCGAATTATCTCGCGTACTGCGTTTTCCTCGTATAAATCGACTTTAAGAATTGCTTCGTAGTTGGAAATAGCACTGTCGAGCTTTTCGGATTCGCTGCAAAGCTTTCCTGCGTGATAAAGAAGCTCAACATAACGGTTTTCAAGCCAGCCTCTTGCATCCTCGGCCCAATCATAAAAACGATTTTCCAGATAAGCACCCTTGTAAGTGTTGATGAGTGCCTGAGATTCCTCCAGCGAAAGAGAATCGATGTTGCTGATTTTCTTTCGGAATTCAATATAATCGCAGTTAATTCGCGAAATATTAACACTGTAATCGTCGTGATCTCTGAGGAGTATATCAATATAGCCCAAATCGGCTAAGGTACTTCTTATATAAGTACAGGTAACTCGGAAGTTATTGGATGCTTTGTCAATATCCGCATCGGGCCAGAGATTGTCAAGTATCATGTCTTTGGAACGGGGACGTCCTTCCGAATGAATAAGAAATGCCAGTAATTCTTCGGCTTTTGATGTCCTAAAACGGATGTTTTCACCTGCATCGGGACTCTTTTTGATTGAAAAAGAACCAAGACAGCTGATGTAAAGACTGTCGTCCTTCTTGGTGCGCTCCTTTGTAAGCTTCTTTTCCATAATATCAATCTGAGCGGTAAAGTCATCTCGCGAAAGGGGCTTTAAAAGATATCCTGTAGCATGGGCTCTGAAAGCTTCCAGTGCGTACTGGTTGTATGCGGTAACAAATACAATTTCAATATAGGGATTGGCATCCATCAAAGCTTCCGCCAGTTCAAGACCGGTCATCTCGGGCATTTCGATATCCAGAAAAGCTATATCAACATGATTGGATTTAACATAGTTAAGAGCCTCAACAGGCTTTGTGAACGTAGAAAGAAGGGACAGGCGACTGTCCTGTGAAATTAGCCTTTCGAAACGATTAAGAGCATTCTGCTCGTCGTCTACTGCTATAACCTGAAACATTTAATTTACCCCTTTGTTAATCATTCTTTTGAGAACAAAGAACTTATATTCATTGTTCCACAAACCCTCTAATAAATAATATACAAAAAACTGTAAAGATACAAGGATTTATGCTAAACTCATCTGAGAATGAGAAGCCTTTTTGGCGCGGAGCAGGTATATGAGAGAATTAAGCTTTAAAATGGAACGTCCCGGACAGGTGGCTGAAGGGGATGTGGTGTCCATAACAGAGGGCCTTTTGCCCAGTAACTATTACTATATTATCAATCCCGCAGTGGCAATGTCGGGAAATATTCCGTTTAATAAGAGACTCATTTCAAGAGAAGGAAAAGTAACAAAGGTTGAGGAAAATTCCAGGGGATACTATGTTACAGTGGAATTTGACGAGCCCGATGTACAATAAAAGGAGATAAAGAATATGAAGGTTATCAGTACAAATAATGCACCCCAGGCAATAGGCCCATATTCACAGGCTATTGTAACCGGTAATTTGGTGTTTTGCTCGGGTCAGATAGCAATCGATCCTGCAACAAGTCAGGTAATAGAAGGCGGAATCGTTGAGCAGACCGAGCTTGTGTGCAAAAACATCGGAGAGCTTTTAAAGGCCGCAGGAACATCCTATGATAAAGTGGTAAAAACAAGCTGTTTTCTTGCAGACATGGGTGATTTTGCCACATTTAACGAAGTTTATGCCAAATATTTTGTTTCAAAGCCCGCAAGAAGCTGTGTGGCAGTAAAGACACTTCCCAAGAATGTTCTTTGCGAAATAGAAGTTATAGCAGAAGAATAATAAAAAGCAGGTGCTTGCACCTGCTTTTTTGCTGGCAAAACAGGCTTACGCCTCGAGAACTGCTGCAAGATTTTATGCAGCAGTTGTTTTGCTACATCACACTGATGTTCAGTCCGGGGTAACTGAATAAGAAAATAATTAATCCAATCTGAATCAGGAGAATTAAGGGCATTCCGTATTTGAAATACCAGTGCCTGGTTTTGTGCCTGAATACCTGCATTCCGATAACACATCCAAGACTTCCGAAAATAAGGGCAACAAAAAACAGAACAGCCTCAGAAATTCTCCAGGCATGTTTTTTTGCCCGAGCCTTGTCTATTCCCATAATTGCAAAGCCTATGATATTTACTGTTACCAGGTAAGCGATTATCCAAATCAGTGTTTCCATATTAATCCTATCGAGTTTCTGCGCTCATTGTATAAAACGAATATCACCTAAAGTGAGATTAAGCATTATTCTACGTATTTTTGCCGGAAAGGTAAAGATATCAGTTATTAAGATTTTCGAAATAATATCCGACGGAATGGGTTTCTTGTTTATAAAAAGATTAGAATAATGCATAAAAACTCATAAATCATGAATATTAATAAAAAATATACATTAACTATTGCATTTTATGCATAACAGCTGTATAGTTATGCAATATTATTTCTGTTTCCTTCTTTCTGTTTGTAAAATGATTACCTATTTAAAAAAGAAAGTGCGAAATAAACAGATTTGTTGTATACTTGATAGGATGTAGGTATTGTGCCTACCTGTAATGAGGGAGTATGTGAAATGTCAGATTACATTGTTCGAAACATGAAAAAAGAGGATTATGACTCGGTATTTGCTCTTTGGAGCACCATTAACGGTTTTGCAATCAGAAGTATCGATGATTCCAGAGAAGGCGTTTCACACTTTTTGGACAGAAATCCCACCACCAGTGTGGTGTGTGAAAAGGATGGCAAAATTATAGGTGCAATTCTTTGCGGTCACGATGGCCGAAGGGGATGTATGTATCATGTATGCGTGGCAAAAGAACACAGGCGTAACGGTGTGGGAAAGGCAATGGTTGTTTTCTGCATGGAAGCCCTGAAGGCTGAGCACATTAACAAAGTATCGCTTATTGCATTTACCAAAAATGATGTGGGAAATGCATTTTGGAACAGCATCGGCTGGACTAAAAGAGAAGATTTGAATTATTACGATTTTACTTTAAATGATGAAAATATAATCGCTTTCATCGAGGAGGAAAAATAAATGAAGGTTTTAGAAGGTGGTATTACAAGTGCAAAAGGATTTTCTGCCGCTTCCACTGCTGCAGAGATTAAATATAAAAACAGAACAGATATGGCTATGGTTTTTTCCAAGGAACCCTGTGTATGTGCCGGAACCTTTACCAGCAACGTGGTAAAGGCTGCCTGTGTTCAGTGGGATATGAAGCTTGCATATTCGGGAAAGCCCATGCATGCAGTTGTTGTTAACTCAGGTATAGCCAATGCCTGTACCGGAGAAGAAGGTTTTATGGCATGCGAAAAAACAGCCAGGGGAGTTGAAGAAGCCCTGGGTGTTCCTTATGAAAGCGTAGCGGTTGCCAGTACAGGTGTAATCGGAATGCAGCTTCCGGTTGAAAAGCTTGTTAACGGTGTTAAGGCAATGGCTCCGATTCTTTCGGATTCAATCGAGGCCGGAACCGATGCTTCAAAGGCAATTATGACCACCGATACCATCAATAAGGAAGTTGCGGTTTCTTTTGAAATCGGCGGCAAAGAGGTAGTACTTGGCGGTATGAGTAAGGGATCGGGTATGATTCACCCCAATATGTGCACCATGCTCTGCTTTCTTTCTACTGATGCGGCAATTAAAAAAGAACTGCTTCAGAAGGCAGTCAGCGAGGTAGTTGCCGATACATTTAATATGATTACCGTTGATGGCGATACTTCCACCAACGATACATTGATGATTATGGCCAACGGACTGGCAGGCAATGCTGAAATTGCAAAAGAAGATGACGATTACAATACCTTTAAGGAAGCGCTTATGTATGTTTGTAAGTTCCTTGCAAGAAAAATGGCAGGGGACGGAGAAGGCGCTACCGCATTGTTTGAGGCCAAGGTGGTTAATGCCAAGTGTGTTCAGGATGCCAAGATTATGGCAAGAAGCGTTGTGGGCTCTAACCTTTCAAAGGCTGCTATTTACGGACATGATGCCAATTTCGGTCGTTTTCTTTGTGCAATGGGTTATTCCGGAGCACAGTTTGATCAAAACGATGTTGAACTGTTCTTTGAAAGTAAGGCAGGCCGCATGAAGGTATTTGATCACGGCACACCGGTTCCCTTTGATGAGGCCGAGGCTACAAAGATTTTGTCAGAGCCTGAAGTTACTATATATATTGATATGAATGAGGGTGAAGCCGAGGCAACTGCCTGGGGCTGCGATTTGACCTATGATTATGTAAAGATTAATGCTGATTACAGAAGCTAAAATGTGAGAGGGAAAAATAATGCGTAATATAGAAATGGATGAACTTCTTAAAAAGGCCGAGGTGCTTATTGAAGCCCTTCCTTATATTCAGAAATTTAACAGAAAGATTATCGTAGTTAAGTACGGCGGTTCTGCAATGAGCAACCCCGAGCTTCAGAAAAACGTAATCAAGGATGTTACACTGCTTAAGCTGGTAGGCTTTAAGCCCATTATCGTTCACGGTGGCGGTAAGGAAATCAGCAGATGGATTTCCAAAGTGGGTAAGGAACCTGAATTTGTAAACGGACTGCGTGTTACCGATGCGGAAACAATGGAAATAGCCGAGATGGTGCTTGGCAAGGTTAACAAGTCCCTTGTCAGCATGGTTGAGGAGCTTGGAGTTCATGCAATCGGTATAAGCGGTAAGGACGGAAGCCTTTTACAGTGTGAAAAGAAATATTCGGACGGCAAGGATATAGGCTTTGTCGGAAATGTCACAAAGGTTAATGAGCAGGTTCTTTTGAGCCTTCTTGAAAAGGACTTCCTTCCCATAGTTTCCCCTATAGGCTTTGATGATAACTATACAACCTACAATATCAATGCCGACGATGCAGCCTGCGCAATTGCCAAGGCTGTTAAGGCTGAAAAGCTTGCATTCCTTACTGATGTTGAGGGCGTTTACAGAGATTTTGAAGATAAATCTTCCTTTATTTCAAGGCTTACCGCTTCAGAAGCAGAAAAGCTTATAAACAGTGGCGTAATCGGAGGCGGAATGCTTCCTAAGCTTAACAACTGTACAAATGCAATCAGAGAGGGCGTTAGCAGGGTACATATTCTTGACGGAAGAAATCCCCACAGCCTGCTTCTTGAAATATTTACCAATGAGGGCATAGGAACCTGTTTTTATGCCGATGAGGAATAGAATATGAACATGAAAGAATACATTGAAGAGGCCGAAGGTGCTCTTCTTCATACATACAATCGTTATCAGGTGGTATTCGACCATGGCGACGGTGTTAAATTATACGACCTGGACGGAAAAGAATATCTTGACTTTGTTGCCGGTATTTCGGTTTTCGCTTTTGGCTATAACAACAAGGCATACAATGATGCTTTGAAAGCTCAGGTAGACAAGATTATTCATACTTCTAATTACTATTACAATGTTCCCGCCATTGAAGCAGCAAAGAAGATTAAGGCCGCTTCCGGTATGGACCGTGTTTTCTTTACCAATTCAGGTGCTGAAGCTATTGAGGGTGCTATAAAGACTGCTCGTAAGTATGCTTACCTTAAGGATGGAAGAACCGATCATGAAATAATTGCAATGAATCATTCTTTCCACGGCCGTACCATGGGAGCTCTTTCGATTACAGGTACGCCAAAGTATCGTGAAGCCTTTGAACCGGGTATCGGCAATATAAAGTTTGCTGAAATGAACGATTATGAAAGTGTTGAGAAGCTTGTAACCGATAAAACCTGCGCTATTATTTTTGAAACGGTACAGGGAGAAGGCGGCATTTATCCTGCAACACAGGAGTTCCTTACCAAGGTGCGTAAGCTCTGCGATGAAAAGGATATTCTTCTGATTCTTGATGAAATTCAGTGTGGAATGGGCCGTACCGGTTATATGTTTGCATGGCAAAAGTATTGTGTAAAGCCAGATGTCATGACAGTAGCCAAAGCCCTTGGCTGTGGTGTTCCCGTAGGCGCATTTTTGATGACTGAAAAGGTTGGCCAAAGCTCTCTCGTGGCAGGCGATCACGGCACTACATACGGCGGTAACCCTCTTGCAACTGCGGCTGTAAGTAAGGTTTTCGATTTATTTGAGGAAACTAAGCTCTGTGACCATGTTAAGGAAGTTGGTCAGTATCTCTACGACGAGCTTGAGAAAATTGCGACAGAACGCAATGATGTTATCGGCCATCGTGGAATAGGGCTTATTCAGGGACTTGAATTCAATCATCCCGTAGGCGACATTATTAATAAGGCACTTGAAAAAGGTCTTGTTCTTATTAATGCCGGTACAAGTATTATTCGTTTTGTTCCCCCTCTTATCGTTGAAAAGAAGGATGTGGACGAAATGATTGCAATTTTAAAACAGTGTTTTGATTAAGAAATCAAAGACGATTTCTGATACAAGGGTATGTTGATATGAATTATAAGCAAAGAATTCTTGCGGTTATAGCGGTTGTTGCATTAATCGTGTGTTCTTACAATATAGGAAAACAGGACAGGGCGGCTGCGGAAACGGAAAATACCAATTCATACAGCCAGACCGAGAATGTGTATTTTTGGTACAGTGATGACAAGTATACCGATTATTTTACAGGTGCTGCGGTAGCGTTTAATGAAAGTAATCCCGGTATAAGAGTTGTACCTCAGCTGGTTAACGGTGATAACTATCTTGAATACATAAACGATGCTTCTATTGAGGCTGAGTCTTTTCCGGATGTTTTTATTATTTCAAATGATGCCATCGAAAAAACTTATCTGGCAGGGCTTGCGTCTGAGGTAATAGATGTTGCCAATGTGGATAATACAGATCACTTTCCCCAGGTGGCACTGGATGCGGTTACATACAAGGATAAGCTTGTTGGATACCCTCTTTTCTTTGAAACAAGTGTACTTGTATATAACAAGACCTATTTGAATGAGTGGCTGGCAAAGGTTAAAGAAGAGGGGAAAAAAGAAGAAGAGCAGCTTACCCTGGAAGAAATACAGGCAGAAGGCGGTGTCATCGGAGAAGGGGAAGAAATAACCTCTTCGGATGAATACGAGGAGGGCTACAATTATGAAACCCTTACTCTGGAAGATCTGATTCCCACCACCATTGACGGAATTTTGAAATTCGCTGACGACTACGATGCTCCTGACGGCGTTGAAGGAGTATTTAAATGGGATGTATCCGATGTTTTCTATAATTATTTCTTTGCAGGCAACTATATGATAGTCGGAGGTCCTGCGGGGGATAACGAAAATAACATTGACATATACAATGACAGCACGATTAAGTGTATGAACGTATATCAGAATCTTAATCAGTTCTTCTCCATTGATGCAGAGACATCAAGCTATGATGGTATGATTAAGAATTTTGAAGAGGGTAAGTTTGTTTTTACAATTGCTACATCCGACGTAATTGCCAAGCTTGAAGAAGCGAATGCAGCTGCAAGAAAGCAAAACGAAGAGGACATTAAGAACTTCGAAATCACTGCGGCTGAACTGCTGTCTTCCTATGAAATGGGAGATATAAAGGAAGAAACATACAAGGAAAAGCTTGAAAAAGCACAGTCCGGAATTACAAAGGTCTATGATTTCGGCTATGCCAGAATTCCTGAAATTTCAGGTGAGCTTAAGTCCAAATCCCTTTCCGTAACGGATGCTCTGGTGGTAAACGGTTACTCGGAACACAAAGAGGCTGCCAACAGGTTTGCCGCATTTGTAACTACCGATTATTCCAAAAACTTATATGCAAAGACCGGCTCCATTGCTTCAAGCTATGATGCGGATTATGAGGATTACAGACTGCTTCTTTTTCAGGATGAATATGCTAATTCCATTCCCATTCCCAAAATGGTCGAGGCTTCGAATTTCTGGGTTCAGCTGGAAATAACCTTTACAAAGATTTGGACCGGAGAGAATTCCGATGAACTGTTGAGAAAACTTTCCGAACAAATAAATACACAATTATCAATTACAAATAAGGAGGAGAATTAAATGGCTACACCACACATTAGCGCTAACCCGGGTGACTTTGGAAAAACCGTTCTTATGCCCGGCGATCCCTTAAGATCCAAATTTATTGCAGAAACATTTCTTGAAAATCCTGTTTTGGTTAATAACGTTCGTGGAGTGCAGGGATATACAGGCACCTACAAGGGTACAAAAGTTTCCGTAATGGCAAGTGGTATGGGTATGCCTTCCATAGGTATATATTCTCATGAGCTGTTTAATTTCTTTAATGTTGAAAATATTATTCGAGTAGGCTCCACCGGAGCACTTGTTCCCGAAGTTAAGATTCGTGACATTGTTTTTGCGCAGGGTGCCTGCACAAATTCCGAATATCAGGCTCAGTTCAATATTCCCGGTCACTTTGCTCCCATAGCTGACTACACTCTGCTCAGTGAGGCAATCAAGGCGGGTGAAAAGCTCGGAGCAACCTATCATGTAGGAAATGCATTGTCTTCAGATATTTTCTATCATGCCGATCCTACATTTAATGATAAGTGGTCCAATATGGGAGTTCTGTGCGTAGAAATGGAAGCAGCTGCCCTTTATATGAATGCGGCACAGGCCAAGAAGCGTGCTTTGGCATTGTTTACTGTTTCCGACAGTCTTGTAACAGGTGAAGCAACAACTGCAGAAGAACGTCAGAATTCTTTTACGCAGATGATGGAAATTGCTCTTGAAACAGCTGTGGCAATGGAAAATAAGTAGTTGAGTATTATTATAATTTAATGATTTCTGGCAGGTGTTTGTTGGACAGACACCTGCTTTTTTTTACGATTAGGACAAAAATTGCTTATAATTTGTTAAAAAATTGTTAACAAGTAAAAATCTTACACTTTGAAGTAAAGTATTTACATTTACTCTTTGTGGAATGTGTTGGAAAATGATAAAGGTAAAAAGAAATTGTGGTATTTGTGCACAAAGATTTTTGCATAAATCTAAAGGAGATAAGAAAAATGCGTAAATATAATAAGTTTTTAGCCTTTGTTCTTGTCTTTTTGACAATGGTTTGTTTTTGCGGCTGTGGCACAAAAATTGACAGTCCCCTGGTTGGCGATTGGGCGTATATCCATGAGCCTACCGAAAGTGTTCTTTCTTTAAAGAGCAACGGAAAAGCAGTATATAACGGTGTTGATTATACATATTCCATAGATGACGGGTTTATTGTTCTTAACAAAGACAAAGTCGAAACAAAGTTAAGATACAGTGAAAACTCCGGCGGCTTCATTTTATATCAGTCCACCGAATACACCTATAAAGGAAACGGGACTCCGGATTCAATAATCGGTGAGTGGGCAAATGAGCCAAACAGATGGTATTACGAGTTTACCGACAGCAACTCATTCAATGAAGATGGTTTCTTTCAGGGTTATTACACACTGGATGCTCAGGCAAAAACAATAAAGCTTGCATATAACGATCATTTCGAGGATGCAATCCTTTATTACAGCCTGGAAGGAAACGTGCTTACTATTGACTATCCCTGGCAGATGGTTAAAGCAGAAAAATAATTTGGTGATAAAGGCATAGCCTTTTATCATAGATAACAGTCGGGATTGCACCATCCCGGAAAACAACTCAATATTTTAGGAGGAAAATTATGAGAAAAGTACTTGCAACCGTACTTGCATGCGCAATGATGTTCAGTCTTGTAGCATGTGGTGGTGCAGATAACACTTCTGCATCAACTTCTACCGAAGCTTCAACTTCTACCGAAGCATCAACTTCTACCGAAGCTTCTACCTCTACTGAAGTAGCTACAGGTGAAACAGTAGACCTTACAATGTGGTGTATCGCTACTGAAAGCGATTCAAACCGTCACTCTTATGAAGCAGCTATCGCTGATGTTACAGCTGCTCATCCCGAAGTAAACTTCTCTTGGGAAGCTATTGAAAACCAGGCTTACAAGACCAAGATTAAGGCAGCTGTTGCAGCTGATGAAATGCCTGATATCTTCTTTACATGGTCATGTGCATTCCTTGGTGACTTCGTTGACGCCGGCAGAGTATACTGCCTTGATGATGCTTATGAAGGATTCAAGAGCGAACTTCCTGAATCTATGATGGGTAACTCTACTTACGACGGAAAGCACTACGGTGTTCCGCTTACAATGAACATCGTTGGTTTATTCGCTAACATGGAACTCCTTGCTTCAGTTGGATACGATGCAGTTCCCGGAACCTATGAAGAATTCATCGCTTGCTGTGATGCTTTAAAGGCTGCTGGTATCATTCCTTTCGGATGTGCTGGTAAGGAAACATGGTGTGTAACCGAATACCTTGAATCAGTTATCGAAAAGAGCTGTGGTGCTCAGACTCTTGGTGATATCTTCCTTGGTAAGGCTACATGGGACAATCAGGATGTTGCTAGTGCAGTAGATACCTTCCAGAGCCTTGTAACAAATGGTTACTTCGATCCTAACGGTATCGCTCTTACTAACGACGAAGTTAAGGCTAACTTTATGGCTGGTAAGTATGCATTCTACATGAATGGTACATGGAACTGTGCAGACTTTGCAAACAACGCTGATTTCAAGGATAAGGTTCAGGTTTCTGAATTCCCTGTAATCAATGCAGACAAGGCTACTCTTGGACAGCTTATCGGTGGTCCTTCAGATACTCTTGCAGTTGCAGCTTCTTCACCTAACGCAGCTTTAGCAGCTCAGTTCACTTTCGAACTTGGTCGTGAAATCTGCCACTATGGTTACCTTGATGGTTGTGGTCTTCCTGCTTGGACACCCAACTATGACACAAGCTCAATCAATCCTTTGACTCAGAAGGTTGCTGAAATTTGTGCAAATGCTAACGCTTACGTACTCTTCGGTGATACCGCTATGAACGCTGATTCAGCTTTCACATACCTTTCATATGTTGATCAGGTATATGGTTGCGATATCGACGGTGCAGGCTTCGTTGAAGGCTTAGCAGATGAAATCGGCTAATTAGTCGGTTACATACAAAAGAAAATTTTGTAGTACTAACCAGCGGCTTTCCCGGATTTAAAGCCGGGAAGGCCGCTTTTAGTTTATTAATCGGAAGGTATTCTTTTTGTTATGAAGAAAAAAATATTAAATGGAGTAAATATCTTCGCTTTTCTTTTGCCTGGCCTGGCGCTGTTCATAGCTATATTGATAGCACCGATTTTCCTGTCAGGTTATTATAGCTTCTTTAAGTGGAACGGTATCAGTTCTATAAAAGAGGCAACATTTGTTGGCTTTGACAACTACGTAAAGTTGTTTACCAAGGACAACTGGTATTTCGTGGGAGCGCTGAAGAATTCACTTCTTCTTGCAGCTTTTTCCGTATTTATTCAGCTTCCCATTTCTCTTGGCCTTGCTTTGATCCTCGGTAGAGGAATTAAAGGTG
>JAZUJC010000201.1:0-3951 GCA_045642625.1 Lachnospiraceae bacterium | reverse complement strand
ACTCTCTCGCAGCGTCATATTTGCAACGGTAACCCGGGATACGGACTTGTTACTTATTTCCTTCCCATGAAGGCTGCAAGCAAAAAGGACTGGGCAGGGGAAATGGACAGCTTCTTCTGCTGTCACGGTACCATGGTACAGGCCAATGCAGCTCTTAACAGGCTTATGTACTATCAAAACGACAATAAGGTATATGTAACTCAGTATGCCAATTCCGAGGCTGACCTTGAGATTACCGGTAAGGCAGTAAAGGTTGGAGTTCGCCAGGATTATATGAACGGAAACCTGCAGAATTCATCGGTAAATGATGCAAGGCAGACTATAAACGACACAGCAAGTGCTTTTGCCAACAAGCCTGACTTCAGAAGATATATTGTAACCGTGTACAATGATGCTGAGTTTGAACTGAATTTGCGAGTTCCCAGCTGGATTATGAAAGAAGCAACGGTATATGTTAACGGTGAGCTTGTGGAAACTACAGCCGACACCGCTAAATTTGTGAGCATAAACCGTCAGTGGAAAGCCGGAGACAGTGTAAGCATTAACCTGCCTATCGGAATTAAGGCAATTCCTCTTCCCGACGATCAGGATTACATGGCATTCAGATACGGCCCCTATGTACTGGCCGGAATTACCGATGCAGAGCGTATTCTTTATGTTGAAGGTGATCCTACCGCTGAGCTTACCCAGGATACAGAGAGACAGTGGGGCGACTTCAGAACCTTCTACCACACTGAAAATCAGGATCCCGGTATCAGCTTTATTAAGTTAAGCGATGTGGGATATCAGCCTTATCAGATTTATTTTAAGGTGAAAAAGAAATAATCAGATGTTCTTGGGGCATCCCGAGTGCCCCAAATATATTATTTTTAATTATTGGGGGGAACAGTAATTGATACACAAATGTAGAAACTGCGGAATGGCGGTTGCATTTAATCCCGTAACGCAGATGCTTGAATGTTCAAGCTGCGGAAGTCGTTTTTATCCTTCGGAATTTGCTGAGGAGGCCGGTGACACTGTTAACACATATACTTCAAATCAGGCTGACCGAATGCTTTCCAGAGCCGAGTCTCAGCGGATGGAATGCCGTATATACAGCTGTAATGCCTGTGGAGCCGAGCTTATAATTAATGATGCCGAGGCTGCCACCTTCTGTGCATATTGCGGACAGCCTACAATCGTTTTCCAAAGGATCGGTTCAAGCGAACGTCCCAATGGAATTATTCCTTTTTCTGTTTCAAGGGAAAGCGCCATTTCTATTATAAAAAATCGCTTTAAGGAAGGCGGTTTCATTCCTAAAGAAATTAAAGAATTTAATATTGAAAAAGTAAGGGGAGTGTACATTCCTTTCTGGCTTTTTGATATTAACTACAGAGCCAACACCTACTGGAGCGGTGAAGTGGGAAGCGGCGACGACAAGACCACCAAGTATTTTATGCGTGATGCTTCATGCTCCTTTAAAAGACTTACTCAGGATGCTTCAAAGAATCTGCTGGATGAAAGCTCTCAGAGGCTTGAACCCTACGACTTTAACAGCCTCGTACCATTTGATACGGGGTATCTGTCCGGGTTCTATGCGGACCGCTTTGACGACAGTGTTGAAGAGGTCGAGGCCAGGGTTAAGACTCGTGCCAGGGAAATATTCAATTCAGAGATTGAAAAGAGCATTAAGGCTTCAAACCGAAAGCTTCTTTACGAGATGAATTCAAATAATGTTTTAAATTCGGAATATGTGCTTCTGCCGGCTTGGTTCTTTTCATTTATTTATGAAGGTCAAAAGTACACAATGTTAGTCAACGGACAAACCGGAAAGCTTGTGGGAACGGTTCCCGCAGATAAGAAAAAGTCATTGTCCCTATTTGCTTTTCTGTCTCCGGTTTTATCGATTGTATCGGTTCTTTTGCTCTCATTTCTCTTGCCCATTATCATGGAAGATGACTGGGATGCAATCATATATATGTTCGGTGGTATGCTTCTGGTAGCGGGTGCGGCACTGGTTAAATGGCAAAAGTATAAGAAAACAATGAGTTATACCACGTCGGCTTCAAATGACAGTTTTGCTAATAACAGGCAGGATATATAGGAGGGGAAAGATATGTACTTTGTATTAGCGTTAATATTGGGTATTCCCCTTGGAATATCCCTTGCAGCCTGGATTACACTGTATTTTGTGGGTAAATCAAATATGTTGGGGGATTCTAAGGGCGAGTTTATTAATTTTTCACAGGCTCCCGTCAATTATTCCCGAATGGAAAACAGCCGTCATATCAGCCGTGATGCCTGGCTTAAGCAGTATGGAATGGACGGCAGCGGCACGCCAAATTAACTAGTAAAGAGGTAATGACATGACAAACCAGCAAATCAGAGATTTAATAGCAGACCTTTCACTGGATGAAAAGGCCGGACAGCTTCTTCAGGTAGCCGGAAACTTTTACGACAAGGATTCCTTAACAACCGGTCTTCTTGATTATTTCAAGATAACGGATGCGGAGCTTGAGCTTACAGGTTCGATTCTCAGCATAAGCGGTGCTGATAAGCTTAAAAAGATTCAGGATGAATGTATGGCTAAACAGCCCCACCACATTCCTCAGGTATTTATGCTTGATATCATTAACGGGTACGAGACCATTTATCCCGTTCCCATTGCCCAGGGTGCAACCTTTAACCCCGAAATGGCCGAAAAATGTGCTGCAATGGCGGCAAAAGAAGGTGCTGCCGCAGGTATTCATGTTACCTTTTCACCCATGGTGGATTTAGTGAGAGATGCCCGCTGGGGTCGTGTAATGGAATCAACCGGTGAAGACTCCTATTTAAACGGTGTGCTTGGCGCTGCCATGGTAAAGGGATATCAGGGAGATGATATAAAGGCAAAAGGAAAAATGGGCGCCTGCGTAAAGCATTTTGCCGGCTACGGCGGCGGTGAGGCCGGCCGCGACTACGATAATGTTGAATTGTCCGAGCGCACTTTAAGAGAAGAGTACCTTCCTGCCTACAAGGCTGCAATAGATGCCGGCGCAAAGCTGGTTATGACTTCCTTCAATACTTTGAACCATGTTCCCTCATCAGCCAATAAGTGGCTTATGAAAAATGTGCTTCGCGACGAAATGGGATTTGAGGGAATGACTATTTCCGACTATGGTGCCATAGTAGAAATGATTAATCATAATATTGCAAAAGACGAAACCCAGGCAGCCGAATTGTCTATTAATGCAGGGGTGGACATGGATATGATGTCACTTTGCTATGTTCACGGTTTAAAGAAGCTTATTGCGGACGGAAAGATTTCCGAGGCACTTGTGGATGAGGCCGTATTTAAGGTGCTTTCCCTGAAAAATGAGCTGGGTCTTTTTGAAAATCCCTACAAGGATGCCAGTGCCGAGGATGAAAAGAAATATATTCTTTGTGATGAACACAGAGCTCTTGCAAAAGAAGCTGCAATTGATTCTTTTGTACTGGTGGAAAACGAAGATAAAATACTGCCCATTAAGGCCAAAGATGCTTCCGTAGCATATGTGGGTCCCTTCGTGGACAGCGTAAAGGTATATGGTTCATGGTCATTCCCAACAAGGGAAGAGGAGATTGTTTCAATTCATAAGGGAATTGAAAATATAGGAGCCACCAATGTGTCATTTGCTCAGGGCAGTCAGTATTTGTCCAAGACCATGAAGCTCAAAAACGGTGAAGTGCTTGAGTATAATGAGACAATAAAAGATATGCTTCTTGACGAGGCAGTAGCTCTTGCCAAGGCTTCGGAAACAGTAGTGGTTTGTATCGGTGAGCATGCTCAGTTTACCGGTGAAGCGGCCAGCAGAACCGACATTACAATTCCTGCTGAGCAGATGGATTTACTTAGGGCAGTATCTGCGGTTAACAGTAATGTGGTTACCCTAGTATTTACCGGTCGTCCTCTTGAACTGGCTGAGGTTAAGAAGCTTTCCAAGGCGGTTATGG
>JAZUJC010000200.1:0-3056 GCA_045642625.1 Lachnospiraceae bacterium | reverse complement strand
CTTTGGCAGACGGTGATTACGCAGCATATTTCCCTGTTTGGAAGTATATGTCCAACGGTGATCCTTATTTTTATAAAATCAGACCGATTTCCTATTCGATGGATGGAATCACTTATTCGGATATAGAATATTTGGATGCAGGTCATGTGGTACCGAAACTGTCCATGCCTGAATTTTATGGCGAAGACGACGATGAAGATGATACCGCTAACGAAAAATATCATGTTGTTTTCTATGATGAAGATGTCGACAGTGGAGCTACATTGTATCCCCAGGCGGTAAAATTTACCGACACAGTGGAGATTTGTGAAATCGAAGTGACCAAGACGGATGCATCAAGTAACCCTATTGTAGGCAAAACAACTTCTTATGAGATAACAAATAAAGAAGGAAAGAATCTGATGTTTACCCTGGATAGTGAGGGTAACTATACCTATGAAGGCTTAGAGGAGACCCCGGGCTTACCTTCAGGAGTGACAAAAGAAATAAAGACAAGCTCCGTGGACAGCATTGTTCATGCCGGTGGATTGCCCTTAAAGGAGTATAGCATCCGCGAAGTAAAGGCGCCGGAAGGATATCAGCTTAGCTCCACTCCGATAAAGGTTGTGACCTCGGATTATCAGTACGATGCAGCAAGTGTTGGCGGAAAGTTTTATTTGTGCCAAAAGAGTCAAAAGGATAAAAAGAAACCAAGCCCGGATTCCAATCCGACATCAGCACCGGGAGGCATAGGCGGAGATGATACCATTATCGCCGGAACGCTTCCCAAAACAGGTGGATTGACCGTATCATTTGTGGCAATGGTTTTAGGTGCTTTCATGATTCTTTTTGGTATATTTATGCTGAAGCCTTCAAAGAAACAAAGGGATAGCAGGGGCTGATTGCTGTGAGTGAAAAAAAGAGGTGGAATAGAAAAACTGCCGGTAAAATATTAATTATTGCCGGCAGTTTCATAATTATATTTGTAATAGCGCTCAACATTATTAATCTGGTAAAAAGAAAAAAAGCCATTAATGATTTCAAAAACAACAGGTCGCAGGTTGTTGTTGAAAGAATCGATGAAAATGGTAATATTATTTTACAGTATGCTTCAGAAGAGGCATCGGAAGATATGGGTTCTTTTGGCGCACCTGATGAAAACATCGATGAGAAAGAAACTATCTGTCTTTTGAGAATCCCTAAAATAAATGTTGAGGAAGCGGTAAGGGAAGGCTCTACTCAAGGTGTATTGGCCAGCACTCTGGGGCACGTTGAAAAGACTGCATATCCCGGAGAAGATGGAAACTGCTGTATTGCAGGGCATAGAAACAATGCTTTTGGCAAGTTTTTTGCCAAGCTCGACGAGGTTACGGAGGGCGATATCATAGAGCTTGAAACCAGGGACAGTTTATACACATATGAGGTGACTTGGACAGAGGTGGTTGAACCCGAAGAAGTAGGCGTTCTGGCCTATGCAGAGGGTAAGAATTTAACGCTTATAACCTGCACCACTAATTTGATTGGAACGAAGCGACTGATAGTTCATGCGGTGATGAAAACGGAATACTAATAAACAATTTCGAATTACCAATCCGATAAAGCTGCATTTCACGGAGGAAAAATGAATTTAAACAAAGATATAAAAATTGGGAAGTATACGGTTAATTTATTAGATTTTCTTGCGTTTATGGCAATGGTTGTCGTTGGGTTATTGTTAAGATTCTTTTTATTTAGTTATGAATCGGATGACTATCGGATTTTCCTGGAAAAATGGGCCACGCTGTTGGAAAAAGAAGGGTTTAGTTTCTTAAGAGGCTCCTGGTATAATTACACCGGTATTTATATGTATATTCTTTTTATTATCAGTAAGCTTCCGATTTCAAACCTGATTGGCATTAAGCTTTTTTCTGTGGTATTTGATTTATTGCTGGCATTAGCGGTTGCTAAAGCAACAACCTTGTTCAAGGAAAATGTTAATCCCTTAATTCCTTTTTCTGTTGTGTGGTTTCTTCCTACGGTAGTTGCCAACTCAGCTATGTGGGGACAATGCGATTCATTTTACTGTTTCTTTATGGTTATGTGCTTTATTCATTTGGCAAAAGAAAATTCGTTTAAAGCCATGCTATATTTTTCAATAGCTTTTGCAATCAAGCTTCAGAGTATTTTCCTGGCACCGGTCATTATTTTGTTGTTTTTGCTTAAAAAAGTGAGATTTAGAGATTTTTTCCTGGTTCCGATAGTGTATTTTATCTCTATTGTACCTTTGTGGATAACCGGAAGACCTCTTTTGGAGTGTATACTAATATATGCCAACCAAATTAAGGGAAAAAATTTTGGAATTTCAATAAATTATCCCAATATGTACTATTTGTTAGATAACGAGTGCTACATTGATTTGTACCATGCGCCGGCCATGTTATTTACGGTATCGGCTCTTTTGGTAATAATGTATTATGTGTTAAAATTCTGCTACAACAAAGGCTACAACAAAAACATACTTATTCAGACTGCCTTGCTTTCCGGAAGCATAATAGTTTTTTTTCTGCCAAATATGCGTGAACGCTACTCATATCTTATCGATATAATTGCAGTAATATATGCGTTTAGTGTTCCTAAAAAGTACCATATTCCAATGTTGAGAGTCTTGATTTCTTTCATTGCATATCAGACATATTTCGTTTACGGCCCTTACTTTAACTATGAAATATTGGCATTTATAGGAATTTATCTGATTTACGATGCAACTGTGACATTGCTTAAAACCGTTAAAGATACAGCGGTGGAGGCTTAACAGTTGATAGCGAAAGAATAATCATAAAATCGGATGATTCTTTTTATAAAATTTTTAAAGGCAAGGTATCAGGTTTACATGTGATACCTTGCCTGTTTTTTTGAAACGTTGGTTATCGTATGCTACTAAGAGAGTATATGTGTTATAATATACCGGTAGTATTAAGGAGTTATGCAGATGTACATTTTAAAATTATTTGATGAGGATTTGCTCAAGTTTGAGGTAGTGGAAAATTTAGCAGACCCGGTAATCAATATTATTTGGAAAAATGAATCAAAAGAACATT
>JAZUJC010000199.1:0-6365 GCA_045642625.1 Lachnospiraceae bacterium | reverse complement strand
CGGTCAATTCCCGCAATAAGCAGTCGGTCAAGTTTAACCACCTGAGGCATATATCTAAGGAGGTTGTTGGTGTTGGATACACCGCTGCCGTAATCGTCAATAGCTACATCAAAGCCATACTTTTCACGCCTTGTATTCAGTAAAACAAGGGAATCGTCGTCAATTTCTCCGCCTTCGGTTATTTCCACAACCATATTGCCGATAATATCCGAATACTTACTGCTAAGCAGTTTGAAGTCCACGTCACTTAGCCTGTGACCCGGGATGGAATTCACGAAAATCTTGGCATTTTCAGGTATATCCTTACACTCGGCAAACTTGGCAAGGGAGTTAAACATTGTAAGCTTTTCCACATCATACAGACGCTTGCTGTGCTTGGCATACTTCAAAATAGTCAGAGGAGAAACCATGGTTTCGGTATTTGAACGCATAAGGCTTTCATAGCCCACTATACTTCCGTCCTTGGCAGATACAATAGGCTGGAATGCGTAGTTAAGCTTGTTGTTATCGATAATATCCAGAACAAGTGCTTCTTCCTCGGGGTCAAGCTCGCTTTCAGCCTCTGTAAGGTCGTTCTTTCTGCGGTTATCCTTGTCCTCCTGCTTAATATACAGTAAATCGTTAACTATCTTCTCAGAAGAGTCAGGCGAGTCACAATCAATATAGCTTCTGTCTATATTGATTTTTACCAGATATTCTTTTGATGATAGTTCAAAGGAGTTATCAATTACATCCTGCAGCTGTTCTACAAAGGAAATAACATATTCGTCTTCTTCGTTGGCACATTCGATGGCCACCATAAACTCGTCGCTACCCAAATGCCCTATAAAATCGCGGCCACGTAAGCAGCTTCTTAAAGCTTTGGCCAAAACAGTAATTACCAGGTTACCTTCCGCATAACCAAATGCCTTGTTAATGTTGCTAAGCCTTTCAACATCCACCGCAACGAGGCAAATACTGCGATTTTCTTTCTTTACATACTTTCTAAAGGTTTCAAGCTCGTCAAGGAATCCCTTAAGATTGTAAAGACCGGTCATGTCGTCCCAAATGGCTTCGCTCTTAATCAGGCGCTTGTTTTCGTACATTGCCATATCGGCTTCCACAATTGTTGCGGTGCTGTCATCGCCGGGCTTGTGAGTAACAATACCGTAGGACATTCTGTAGTCGTCCTCGGCAAGCTCCGCATTGGCCTTTTCAAGGGCATCCTTAAGTACCTCAGTATCAACCTTGCGGCTTATGATAATAAATTCATCGCCGCCGAATCTGAACATTCTGCTTCCCTTGGGAATATACTTAAGGGCTGTCTGCACTATTTTAACCAGTACCTCGTCGCCCTTGTCATGACCGTATTTATCATTGATCAGTTTAAAATTATCAACGTCAATCAGCACAAGATCATAGAACTTATCGTGATTATCCTCCATTTCAAAGGACAAATTGTGGCGGGCAAGAAGGCCGGTAAGGCGGTCCTTTTTAAAGGTTTTCATTACAAGCTGGAAATAGTATACACACACCATAATTGATATAAAGTCATCAACAATAATGGTATTTCCAAGCATTTGCTCAGCCCAGAGAGCATATAGAAAAGAAAATACAAAAAACATTGTAAAAACAATATCAGATATTTCACGACGGTTCTTTGAATTATTGTAAAGAACCATCCAGCCTATTCCGTAAATAACTGCTATGATGAAGCAGTATTTACCAAGCCCTGCTACAACCAATGCCAGCGCAAAAACCATGGGAACAAGGACTATACAATATCTTTTCTTTGCAAAAGAAATATTAATGGACAAAAGAACGCACAAAACCAAAGGGCGCATAAATTGTAGTGCCCCTTCAACTACTGCCAAAAGAATACTGTTTGATGCAACAAAATCATGAACATTCTGACCGTCAAATGCTACAAGCAACAGACTGGCAAACAGCGCAATCTGAAACCCTATTCTGACTTTTCTGGAAAAAGCCCTGTCAGTTACAACAAGAAAATATGTAAAAGCAATCAGCAATATTGTGCCGCAATCGAATCCAATTGATCCCATTTAATGCCCTCCCGCAGTTTTCACTGATTATACAATAATACAAAGCAATTAACGGAATATATTATATCATATTTATTTTCACAAAAATGAGACCCGATTGCTCAGGTCTCTTAGCCAATAAACTATTATTTAAAAAACTCGCTTACACTTATTACAGGCGCTCCATCATACACTGTACCGTTATCATATCTTGGATCAAGATTAATATACAGATTATCTGTCATATCTTCATCAACCAAATATGCTACCTTTATGGTCGTTGCATCCCCGGGATGTAATATGCCGGTACAGTTTTTATTTCCCTTCATTTCACACTCAAAGCTAAAGTGCTCACCGTTTGAGGAAAGAATCCCTGTTTCTTCATGAATGCACACATATGAGTCCAGGCTTGAACGACTGTACGGATCAATAACCCCATTATTCGAATCCTGCTGGAATAAACTTCCCACAAAGCCCTCCCATGAATTTTCACTGCCAGTATTTGTAACAGTTAATTCCAAAACAAGAACTTTTTGTGTTATTTCATCCTCATAGTCAACAGTATCCAATGAGTTTATACCGTCTCCGGTAATGATAAATTTACGATGAGTTTTTATGGTTCCGTCTTCACTTAGATATTTGCTGAAATCTGTATCGCAATTTATACCATCACAGTTAAGCCCCTCAAAATCAGACTGGACATATACTTTATCGATTGTAACAGTATTTAAAGCACTTGTTTCATAACTATCACCAACACTCACCATTTCTGCTTTTTCAGGAATAAACGGACGTATTTCGTCATACTCCACTTCAGTGTCGGCATCTCTCCACAGTGTTGCTACTTCAACATCTGATTTTTCCAAAGAAAGACCGTTTATTACAGCAGCTATTTCATCTTCATTTAACTGGCTATAATATACAAGCGCTACATATGGAGTATCCTTGAAAGCGACCCAGGCCTGATTAGAACCCCTGTCACGGTTAATCATCACAACTTTATTTCCGGTTTCAGTATCAAATGTTTTTGCATCGGTACTGTATGATACTATTTTTTCCATTCCCTTATCCGAAACCACATAGAACATAACCATTGCAGATCGTTCCATATTGTCGGGGTTTGTATACTTTCCATCCATCTGCTTCAAATCTTCGGGCATATAGCCTATATTAAGTGCTTTTAAATCGTGTTTTTTAACAATGCCTGACTTAAGGCTAATCGATTGAGCATAAGGATCTGTCTGATTTAAGTTCACAATCCAGTTGTACGCAGCATATGCTGTCACCGGAATAGAAACTGCCAAAATAACCGCAGCTACATATTTTAATAGTTTACCCGCATATGATAATTCTTTTTTATTTTTTCTTATCATCGTCTTTTTCCTCCACTTATAGGAATCACTAAATTCGTGGATAGGAGCATCGGATGCAAATGCATTTTCTAATATTTCATTCCATTTGCTTTCTTCTATTTGAAACTCTTCATTCATAATCACACCCCCTTGAGATTAGCAATCTTTTTTCTGATACGTTCTAACCTTTTTCTTGCCGTTGTTTCTGTTATATCTAATTCTTTTGCGGTTTCTCTCCAATCAAAGCCCTGAATACATCGAAGTTCAACCAGCCTTCGCTCATCTTCAGTCAGTTTATTCAATATAATTTCCACATCAAGCTTTGATATCACTGCTTCTTCGGTTTTGCTGTCATCAGATAAAGTGTCTACCAGCTCATTATCAATAAATACATTCGAAGCAAGTGTCCTAACATTTGAACGGTATAGGTCAATCGCTGTGCTTCTTACAATTCTTACAACATAGTTTTTAGTTTCAATGCTATCAACTTTATTTATTTTATTTTTGTTTTTAATTATTATCTCAAACGCATTTGATACTGCATCTTCGGCCTGCTCTATGTTATTTAGAATCGCATAAGCTATACGATATAGAGGTTGCTCATAGAGTTCATAAATCTGCTCTATCTTGTTTTTGTAAATTCCCTTTGTATTCATCTTGAATATGTTCTCCGCGGTTGAACAATTACTGTAGTTTTTGATCTACACTCAATATAACGAATCAGATAACTAAAATGTGACATAAAGATTAATTTTTCTTATTGCCTCTGTTTAACCAATTACCGGCATCAACGCAAAAAACCTCGAAAACATAATGTTTTCGAGGCATACACTAACAATCCAAATCAATCACACAGGTATCTTCCCGCCCGATAATATCATTAATATGCTTTATATTCTGCTTTCTTACAACAGCTATTACTCTTTTTTTAATAAACAGTTCATCGAGTTTCTTTAGAAAAGAAGGGCTTGTCCCCTCAAGATAACCGATTTCATCAATCGTTACCCACTCTGAATCGAAATTGATAAGATTTTCCAATATTCGGACACCGTATATATCAAATCCGTCAGGGACAGGCCGCATTCTGTTTTCTGCCGACATGCTTTGCGGGTCAAATTCTCCGACCTTTACGGCATCGGTATTTCCAAGTTCCTGCATGAATACTGCCTTACCGGGTTCGGCCCATGTAACCAGCCCGGGGGCACTTTTTATGAACTCCAAATTTTCCCCGGCGTCGGTTATCAGCGTAGTTTTCCCGCTTCCACGGCCCCCGGTAATGATGATGTGTTTTTTATCCTGTATATGATTTTTGATAAGTTTTATCATATAGTGCATTAATATCCTAAATCTTCATTTTCAAATATCTTATACATCATCATTATATTATATTTGTCCGTTCAATCCTACAATATTGACTGCCGACAGCTGTATAAAAGTGAATTGACTTATTGCGCACATACAATAATTAATCACCAAAGCTTATACATTCTCAATCAACCTCCTTAAGAGCCTGATTTTGTGATACCAAAACAATGTAAAATCCACTACCGGGGTAATGTAAAATTTATGTAAAATAAGCCGGCTATGCCGCTGTATTTCAGTTACAAAAGAATGTTTACGCCTTTCTTTTGCCTACGGTAAAAAGAACAACAATCGATCCTGCAAGCGCCAATACGGTGCCAACTATCAGCATACTGTTAACACCATATAGATCTATAATATTTCCGCCTGCAAAGGTTCCGATTACACTCGCTATGGTATACGCCATTCCGGCGTAGGCCTGTCCCTGGGCTTTATCGTGGTCACTTACAAGATTATTGACGTAATATACAATGCCCATAGACATAATGCCCCATCCAAACATCTGCAATACCTGAATCAGATAGAAAAGAATAACGTTGGGCACCAGGAAGCTTGCAAATATCTTTAATACAAAGAAAAAGCAGGATACCTTCAGCATACTCTCAAGCTTAAAGCGCTTTAAGTAAAGCGGAAACAGTAGCAGGGTTATCAGTTCACATATTGCCGCTATTGATGCAGCAGTTCCCATATCGGAGCTGTTGCCGTTTTTGGTAAGAACAATCTGCAGGCTGAAGGTATTTATTAATACATGGCTTAAATATACCAGCATCAGACCTATAAGCATTACCGCAAAGCGTTTATATTTTCCCAGCAAAAGAAAAGGATTCTCCGCCTTTTCTTTGGAACCGGATGCCACATTTTCAGGCTTCTTAACCGGATATACCACCAGCAGAATGCACATTACCGCAAAGGCAATGGAAAATGCTATAGGCACACTCTTGGGCCCAACCATCACAGAAATGCGTCCAAAGGCAGCTGAACCCAGCGCATATCCTAAGGAGCCCATGCTTCGACCCAGGCCAAAGTTTATTTTGTATCCAAAATTAATGGCATCCATTCCAAGGGCATTGAGAAATGGCTGCGCCAGCATCAGGAGCATGGTTGTGATTCCGTATATTAACGTGGTAGTCTTCAGATTTTCACCATTTAAGGCAATCAGCACTATTCCCAAAGCCAAAATGAATATTCCGATTACCAGCAGCACTTTTTTAGTGGATATTCGGGGATTCCTGTCTATCATAGCCCCTACCGGCGGCTGCAATAAAACCGAAACCATACTGGCTATGGCAAGAAGTATTCCTACCGCCTTATTGCTTAATCCGATATCCAGCAAATACAGACTGGAAAAAGCCGACATAGCTACATACCCAACAGAGTAAATAGCCATTATCAGTCCGTAATATATTGTTACATTTTTCCTGTTCATTTCGTTTCCTCGTGTTTATATTATATAAATCAATAAATCCCTATAGACTTTTACATTTAAACACCATTATCTATGATAGGTCTCAACATGAATGATGTTATCAAAGAATGAGAAAAAGAAATATTATATTTGTTGTTTCTAATTGGAAAAAGATATTGATTTATATGGAATAGAAGGATTGAAAAAAGAAAAAGCACCCGGCAC
>JAZUJC010000198.1:0-3927 GCA_045642625.1 Lachnospiraceae bacterium | reverse complement strand
TATATAGTTAAAACCGGCAGAAAATCCATCGGTGAAAAACAGGGTAATAAAGCCGGTACCAACTTCGTTGGAGAAGTACGGAGAGGAAAACAGTTTGGTAATAACTGCATAAACAAAGAGTGATCCTGCAAAAACACCGCCGGGAATCAATATACTGAGTTTCTTTCTTTTAAACTCAATTATCGCCGGAATTATAATGAACAGCGCCAAATAAGGACGCATCAAAACGCCTATAAAAAAGAAAATATAGGCCGTAACCATTTTGTATCTTCGGTATTCTTCAAAGCAGGAGTACCAGCACGCCAGCATAATAATAAGTGTAAATACAGCAGGTATTTCAGGCATACACGACATGATAAACCTTGATACAGGTGTTACCGCTGTCAAAAGAACGGCCAAAACAATCAAATTGACCTTTCCCGGTTTAACCATCCAGGTAAAAACAAACAGAGCAATGCTCATCAAAAGCATGTTACAGAATATGGGGGAAAGCAGTCCCCAACCGAATATCCTGCCAAATATTGACCAGAATATTAAAAGAACCGGACTCCAGGTACCAAAAGTAAGATGCGGTGCACATCCCTCGTTGTACCCAAAATATCCCTGGGGAATACCATTGTGTACCACGCCGGAGGTTAGTTGATAATAAAACAACTCATCCTGCCAGTTGGACCCGCAAAACCACACGTTAAAAAGACTCTCACCATTTACAAGAGTCCTGATAACGCACAATACTATTGGAAGAAGTGCCATTAAAAAGGCACATATCAGACGGTTTCGAAATGCCGGATCGGCCAGTCTGTTCTTTTTGTCTTTTATTATCATATATAAATATATCCTGTCCGCTTGCACCTGTATTCAAACAGGCTAAGCTTCTATTATTGCCGGCTAAGCGTTTAAATAATCCATCATAGCCTCATAGCCGGACTGAGCATCCTTATACCCCTCTTCGTACAAAACATTGAGTTTATCGGGGTCCTTTTCAAGACGGCCTATTTCCAAATCGGTCCCGGGTCTTATCAAAAAGAGCTCACCTGCTGCCGCTTTAGCCTCAATATAATCCATAGTCTCATTGTAGGCTATATGTCGGTCTCTCATTAGTTCATAAACCTTGGGATAATTTCGATATCTGGCTTTTATCAGCTTTAATATCTTCTCAGGCTCTCTCCTAAAGCCCTCGGGTTTAGTCATAACCACTATATTTTTAGTGTTTCCGTCTGCTTCGCTTCTTTTAATCGGAATAGAGTCGGCAATACCTCCATCCAAATATTTGTGACCCGCAATTTTCACGTTTTTGGACACAAGCGGCAATGCACTGGAAGCACGAACATAATCTATGTCCTCGTACATATCGGTCAGTTCCTTGTAAAAGGCTTCCCCTGATTCAATATCGGTCACAACCGCATAAGCCTTACCCTCATGCCTGCCAAATGCCTCATAATCGTAGGGATTTAAATAATTGGGGACCAGGTTAAAGTTCATATCCGCTCCGAAAATATCCCCTGTGGTAGCGAGACTGTAAAATCCCATATAGTGCTTATCGGTCAGATAATCAAGCATTACATCTCTTCCGCGGCCTCTCTGACCCGACAGGAAACTACACAAAGTACAGGCTCCCGCCGAAACACCGTAATATGATGCAAAAGAAAGATTTTTATCAAGAAAGAAATCCAAAACTCCGGCGGTATAAATACCCTTCATTCCACCGCCTTCCAATATCAATCCGGCATTAATCATTTCCGTGTACTCCTATCTGTCAGGATACTCTGCCTCAACAAATTTACGAAGTGCCGCCAAAGATCTTTCAACCTTTTCGGTTTCGATACAATAAGCCATTCTGAAATAGCCGGGGCAGGCAAAAGAATCGGCAGGCACAAGTATCAAATCGTATTTAAGCGCCTTCTTTGAGAAAGCAACCGCATCCTCTTCGAGAGCCTTGGGGAAAATATAGAACGTTCCGCCGGGCTTAACCACTTCAAAGCCAAGCTTAACCAGCTCATCATACAAAAGATTCATATTCTTTTCGTAGACCTTCAAATCCGAGGTCATATCAATCACCTTCGCGCAGGCCTGCTGAATAATCGATGCAGGACAGTTATGACCTGTGCCCCGGGAAATCTGGCCACACATAGCCACGATAGTTTCTGAATCAGGGTCGGCAGGGTTACAAGCCACATAACCGATTCTTTCTCCTGGAAGAGAAAGAGACTTTGAAAAAGAATAACAGGTAAGTGTGTATTTATAGTACTTGGCAGGGTAAGGATTTGCTACTCCGTCAAATACTATCTCACGATAGGGTTCATCGGAAATAAGGTAAATATTAAAGCCATACTCACCGGACTTTTCTTCAAGTTTCTTTGCAAGACGCCTGATTGTTTCCTCGGAATATACCACACCGGTAGGATTATTGGGTGTGTTTATCAGCACAGCCTTAACATTGGGAGTCAGTAACTCTTCAAATTTTTCAAAGTTAATCTGAAAAGCCTTTGTATCGGCAGGAACAACCGTAATCTTTGCCCCTGTCCCGGTTATATAGGGAATATATTCGGGAAAGAATGGAGCAAATACAATAACTTCATCACCGGGAACCGTAACCGCTCTAAGTGCATGAGCAATAGCACCTGCTGCACCTGAAGTGGGGAAAATATCCGTAGGCCTATAGTTCATATCAAATCGACGATTAAGTGATTCTGCTACAGCCTTCTTAAACTCCGGGTTACCTAAAGTGGGGCTGTATCCGTGAAGCTCCATTGCACTTTTCTCATCCATAAGCTCCTTCATGGCATCGTTGAATTCCTTCGGTGCCGCCACAGAAGGGTTTCCAAGGCTGAAATCGAATACATTGTCGTAACCAATTTCATTTCCTCTTTCGGTTGCAAACTCTGAAAGTTGTCTTATTACGGACTTCTTTCCAAGCATTTCTCTATAGCTTTCGTTAATCATTTCTCGTCCTCCGACTTAATAACAGGCCTACAAAACAGACCCATATATATTTAATATTTTGATTTCACATCAGATTTAAAAATTATAGCATAATCAATTCTTTCAGGACAATAAACAGCACCATATTTCATAAAACACACCGTTTACTTTTTCCTCACCGTTCTTTTCAAAGCCCAGCTTCTTTAACAGAGCAAAAGAAGGTTCATTCCCCGGCATTACCAGAGCATATACCCTGCCAAATTCCATTTTAGCGGCAACATCAAGGCAGGCCTTAACCGCTTCGGTAGCATAGCCTTTCCCCTGATATTTGGTTCCTATCAGGAAGCCAACTTCCACATCATCAAATCCCCCTCTTGATATAAGCCCGGCTCTTCCGATGACCGTATCGGTTTCTTTTTCAATAACAGTCCATATTCCGAATCCCTGTACTTCGTAAACCTTTTCCCTGTATTCCCGGGCATATTTCTTTTCTTCCTCAGGATTTTCATAAAGCTTTTCGTTGTATCTTGTCATTTCGGGGTCTTTATATATTTCGAAAAAGAAATCAACATCCTCTTCAATCGTTTCCCTTATCCGAAGCCTTTCGGTGACTGCTATCTCCCATGGAATGCCTCTTAACCGCTGCCATATTTTCACAAAATAGTCCAGGTCACATTCTTCGGGGTTCATTACAAAATATTTGGCGCCTTTATATAAATCCAGTTCTTTGGTATCTGATATTACTATCAGAGAATCCGGATACTGTTCAAATAATATGTGGTTATCAACGCAAATCAGTGTTTCTTTATCGGGAATAAAGCCGGGAATTGTACCACCTTCGACGGAAACACCATTAAGATTCATTTCCTCTTTGAAGTCATCGGACGGAACATATTCATCGGATGCAAACCATATTCTATTCATTTACTTTCCTCCGAAAATATTTTATCATATTCTATGGAAAAATAATTTGCGGAGGACATTATTCATGGCAAAAAATCCTAT
>JAZUJC010000197.1:0-8946 GCA_045642625.1 Lachnospiraceae bacterium | reverse complement strand
ATAACAATAAGTGTATCTACGTTGTCTTTAATCTTTTCAATACCGCTTAAGGCATTAATCATACGCTGTCTTGCCTCGAAGCGGAAGGGCTTTGATACTACACCAACGGTAAGAATTCCAAGACTCTTGGCAATCCTTGCAATAACAGGTGCCGCACCGGTTCCTGTTCCGCCACCCATACCGCAGGTAATGAACACCATATCTGCGCCGCGGATAGCATCCTCCAGTAAATCGGAGCTTTCCTCAGCTGCTCTTTCACCTACTTCAGGCTTAGCACCGGCACCGAGTCCCTTTGTAAGCTTTTCTCCAATCTGAATAAGCTTAGGGGCCTTACACTGCTGTAATGCCTGTTTATCTGTATTTGCACCGATGAATTCGACACCGGTGATGTCAGCCTCCACCATTCTTGTAACCGCATTATTACCCGCACCGCCAACACCGATAACTATGATCTTAGCGGTAGAATCTGCTTCATTTGACTTAATTTCAAGCATTGAGCATTCTCCTTTTGTACACAAAATCCATCAAACAATATCATATAATCAAAATGCCATTTCTGCAAGGAAAAATTCCACAAAATCGCAAACTAAAATATAAGTCTTTTGTAAATTTCGCCTCTCTCTTCAAAGTTTTTAAAATGGTCGTAACTTGCAGCCGCAGGGCTCAAAATAACCGCACTGCCCTCTTTTGCATATGCCATGGCATTTTTTACCGCTTCATCAAGGTTTTCGGCGTAAAAACTTTCCGGAGCATCGTCATAATCTTTAAGCTTTTCTTTGTACATGTTGTACATTCTAAGCCCTGATGCATACATAAACACAATTCGCTTTAATCCTGATGTTACAAGATAATCTATAAGCTCATCGTAATCAAGATTACGCTCCATACCGCCCAAGATGATTGTTCCTGCATTTTCCACACTTTCAATCGCACTTATTGCCGATTTAACAGTAGTGGAAATTGAATCATCATAGTAATCAACCCCATCCTTGGCTCCTATAAACTGAAGCCTGTGGGGCAGTCCGGCAAAAGAAGAAAAAGCCGACAAAAACTGTTCCTTATCTATTCCGAATTTTCTGACCACTTCATAGGCAAATGCCGCATTCAGCCTGTTATGCTCGCCTTTAAGCCTTGACCCCGTATCCGACAGTGATGCAAAGGGCGCCATATTTTTATCAATCAGTACAACCTTTGAGGAAACATCCTCACACTCTTTAATAGTCTCCGAAGTAGTAAACAGGCAGTCATCTCCTGACTGAAAACGATAAATATTCTTTTTGGCATCTGCATATCGTTCCCTGGTACCGTAATGGTCCAAATGGTCCTCATAGATATTCAAAAGAACAGAAATTCCGGGGCTTACTTTAATATACTCAAGCTGATGGCATGACATTTCAAGAACAATAATCGTGTCATTTTCAACCTGTTTCCAAATGTCAAAAACGGGAATTCCGATATTTCCCGCAAAAAGAAGCTTTTTCCCATTTTCACCCAGAATATGGGCAATCAGCGACGATGTGGTGCTTTTACCCTTTGTACCGGTAATACCTATAACCTGTTTTTTGTATGTCTCCAGAAATACATCCATTTGAGCTGTAACAGTAGCATTATATTCGGATGCCGGCTTCTTAAGCACAACTCCCGGGCTTTTAAAAACCACATCGTATTCATCGATACAGTCAAGATACCCAGCACCGGTGACGGTCTTAATACCTTTAGGAAGCGCATCAGTTATTTCTTTTGCATCTGCTATGGTTATAGATAAAAAGTCACCCAGAGACATAATTTCCCTGAGTGTAGACTTTCCTTCACGGCCGAAGCCTAAAATCAATATACTTTTTCCGCTGATAATATTACGAAGAACCCTATCCACAACTACTCATCCTTTTCAAAAGTAATCTTTTTAGTACCCTCGTCGTAGTGTTCCATCCTTAACGTTCCGCTGAGCCCCTCAAGATTATCCAAAAGTGCCGGCAGATTCATTACCTTAATGTCAAGATTTTCTTCCCCGCCAAGCTTAATTATGATACTGTCCTTGTACAAAACAATGTCGCCATTATCTTTAAAATACATTTTCTGAGCATCAACACCATACTTGGTCATAAGCTGTGTCATGTTAAGAACCGAGCGAAACAGCTCCTTATTTTCGGTGGGAAGCTGCTCGTGTAACACTACATAATCAAATTCAACCCCTATAACTTCGGGAATTCCTTCGGTTTTAACGGTTGAAACCTCGGTTACAATACCATCCTTATCAAAATAAACATATTTGCCAAGGTAATCTATATACCCGGCAAGAGCTTTTTCATAAACTGTAATCTTTATCGTATCGGGAGAAAGAACCGATACATCCATTCTCTCGACAAAGGGAATATCTTTAACAGCCTTATTCCTGAATTTGTAAGATAAATACAGCGAGTTGTTGCCAAGCCTTCCGGTCTGAACAATATCCCGAATCTCATCATCGGTATAATGAGTATTTCCCTCAACATAGACTGTGGAAATCTCATATTTGGTATATAAATAATAGAATAGCCCGCCGATAGCTCCGATAATTACAAGAACAGCAAGGAGGATACTAATCCGTTTCAGAAGTTTCCGCTTCACTGGTGTCTTCCTCCACAAACTGAGCCTGTCGACCCACATTTAATACAATTCCAATCTCCGTCATCAAAACAATAACACTGGTACCGCCGTAACTGATAAACGGCAAAGCAATACCGGTATTGGGAATGGTATTGGTTACAACGCTGATATTTAACAAAACCTGAACCGCAATATGCGAAAAAATTCCTGCAATAAGAAGGGAACCGAAATAATCTTTCGAATGGCTTGAAACCTCTCGTATTCTCCAAAGAAGAAGAACGAAGAGAGCCATTATGGACAAGCCTCCGACTACACCAAGCTCCTCGCATATGATTGAGAAAATCATATCGTTTTGGGATTCGGGAAGGAATCCAAGCTTTTGCATACTCTTTCCAAGGCCCTTACCCCAAACACCGCCGGAGCCTATACCGTATAGAGACTGCAGAATCTGCATACCCTTTCCGCCCGCATTGGCTTCAGGATCCATCCATGCCATAACACGTTCAAGTCTGAAACTCATGGACTGAGGCAAAATTCCAAATTTTACGACCGCCACAACACCAACACAGGCAGCCACAATACCGCCCATTGTAATTGCGGGCCAAATACTCTTCTTTTCACCGACCCAGTAAATCAATATACCGATAATACCGATTATAAGGGCAGAACTCATATTCTTGGTAACAAAAAGAATAAGTGCGGAAATAATACCTACCGGCACCATACAAACAAGATAGCCCTTAATTTTTCTTCTGACATTTTTACCCATTTTTGTAAGTAATGCAGCCACAAAAACAATTACACAAAGCTTACAAATCTCTGAGGGCTGTATCGAAATCGGGCCGAATCTCAGCCATCTTTTGGCACCGTTGGCCTCATAACCGATGGGAGTAAAAATCATTGCGATAAAGGCGATACCTACCCAGTAAATAACAAAATATAATTTTCGATAAAGCTGATAAGGAATGAAAATAGCAAAAATCATCAGCACAGTGCCGACTATAACCGAAAGAATCTGACGCTTAAAATAATAAAAACTGTCGTTAAATTTAAGCGCAGCCGAATAAGAGCTTGTGGAATAAACCATTACAAGCCCGAATGCAACAAGAAATAATGTGATTACCAGCAGGGTAACATCAAAATATCCTCTTCTTTTAACCGGTTTGTTATTCTTGTCCATTTAATCCCTCAAAAATCAAAGAAATAGTAATGCAAAAGCACAAAGGCATACCGTTATGATGGTGAAAATACCCACAACACGGGTTTCGCTCCATCCACCAAGTTCAAAATGATGATGAATGGGTGCCATACGGAAAAATCTTTTTCCCTTCGTGGCTTTAAAATATAAAACCTGAATAATAACGCTTAATACCTCTGCAAAATAAATAAGTGCGATTAGAGGCAAATAAAAATCAAGCCCCATCTGGTGGGCTACCGTGGCCACAAAGCCACCCAGTGCAAGAGATCCTGTATCTCCCATAAAAACCTTGGCTTTGTTGAGATTGTAAATAAGAAATCCCATTAATCCGCCAAAAAGAATGGCACACAAAACGCTGATATTAGGATTTACAGCCAGTCCTATCACAAAAAAGAAAGCGCACATTGCCGCTGTAACGCTGGCTTCAAGTCCGTCCACACCATCGGTAAAGTTAGAACCGTTTACCGTTCCGATTACGATAAATGCTAGAATCGGAATATATATCCATCCTATGGAGACTGTGCTGTTTGTAAACGGAATAATAAGTTCAAAGTTTTTCCCTCCGTCAAAATAACACCAAACCGCATAGGCTCCTGCAATCAACACCTGAAATGCCATCTTTTGCATAGGAAAAAAACCATCGGAACGTTTTAGCACTACTTTTATAAAATCGTCTATAAATCCAACAACAGAAAAACCAAGTGTCACAAGAATAATAGGCCAAAGTTCCGGATTCTTTACAGCGAAATAAGATGCTACGCCAAAGAAAGGAATCAGATATATAAACGCACCCATTGTGGGAGTCCCCGTTTTTTGAAGATGAGACTGAGGTCCGTCTTCTCTTTCGGTCTGTCCTGCCTTAATTCTACGTAATACAGGGATAATCAAAGGTCCCAGCACCGCACTTAATGCAAAAGAAACCAGCCCTGCTATTATTATTGTATTTTTCACAATTAATCCTCGTCTTTCTTTGCCTCATCACTTAAATCGATGGAAGGATCGGGAGTAGCCTGAACACCGTCTCCCGCTTCATCGGGAAGGCGTCCTGTCAAAACAGACAAATCCAGCTGAGACAATTCATCTATATCCTTATCGGTAAGTTCTTCTGTCATCGGAACGCCTAAATAAGGCAATATATCAGTCAAAATAGCCTTTGATAAAATAGTGGCATATTTTGCATCTTCCTGAACAGACACATTAGGCCTGTCTATTACAACATAGCATATAATCTGAGGATTATCCGCAGGAGCATGGCTTATAAATGATACAACATACTCACCGTTTCCACGAGGAAGGGTTTCAGCGGTACCGGTCTTGCCGCCGATCTTATAGCCCGCAGGCTTGGATCTCCAGCCCGTTCCGTCAGTTACAACCGCGTTGCAGAAGTTTCTGATTCTGTCAGAGGTAGAGTTACTTATTACCTGTTTAATTAATCGGGGTTCGATATTTCTGATTACTGTACCACCGGGACTTAAGATTTTTGAAACCATATGAGGTTCATAATAATATCCACCGTTCACCAGTGCAGCATAGCCTGCGCACATCTGAATCATGGTAACGTTAAAGCCTTGACCGAAAGAAGCTGTCGCAAGCTCGGTATTTCCAAGGCTCTTCTTGTTAAACACAAGATTCTGAGTCCTTGCTTCTCCCGAAAGATCAATATTGGTTTTAAGGCCAAGATTAAATATAGACTGATATTCAAGGAAAGTTTCCGGTCCCATTTTCTCCGCCATATACATAAGGCAAACATTACAGGACTGCGCAATGGCACCTGTCATATCAAGAGTACCGTCACCATATACGTTGTGACAGTGAATTTCAAAATCGGCATATTTCAAGGAACCTGTACAGGTATAAGTCTCATTTCCGGAAAGCTTACCGGTCTCAAGACCTGCAGCTACGGTAAAGGGTTTCATTACAGATCCCGGCTCATAGGTATCAGCTATACAGAAGTTTTTCCACAGATCATCACAGGCGTCCTTGTAGGTGCCTTCCTGCATCATATACGCGATTTCTTCATCACTGTAGAGGATTGACAAATCATACGGATCATTGGGGTCAAAATTAGGAAAACTTGCCATTGCATAAATTTCACCGTTATTGGCATTCATAACAATGCAGCCTACATTATTGGCACCCCATCCGGTTCTTGCATTATCCTTATATTCTT
Source organism: Lachnospiraceae bacterium (assembly GCA_045642625.1). GTDB lineage: Bacteria > Bacillota > Clostridia > Lachnospirales > Lachnospiraceae > UBA1258. The sequence continues at coordinate 2,992 of JAZUJC010000197.1, read as the reverse complement.
CGGCATACTCACGAATTCGCTTTTCAACCATAAGCTGAACATTGGCATCAAGAGTAGTAATAAGTGTATTACCGTCAATTGCGGGGATTGTTGTAATTTCCAAAGTGGTTTCATCGCTTAAATAGCCGTATTTTCTGCCGGCAGTTCCGGTCAGTTCATCGTTGTAATACTCTTCAAGACCGTATGATGCATTACCCTCTGACTTGGAAAATCCAAGAACATCACACGCCAAAGTACCCTGTGGATAATCTCTGACATAATACTTTTCAAACCATACGCCGGTAATATATTTATTATAAAGGCTGGTATCCTCTTTACCCTCTTCGGGTTTATCCGTAAACACAGTAAAATGAGTCATTTCCTCATAGGAAACGCCTTTTTTCACAACATAATACTGGGATTCGGGCACATCGGCCATATAGCTTCGGATATCCGCCTCGTTTACACCAAAAACATTGCAAAGTGTTCTGATTGTTTCTCTTGAATAATCACTGGTTTCTGCATCGGAATCAGCCTTAAGCAAAGCCTTAACATCCAAAATAACGTTATAATTTTCTTTGCTGGCAGCAAGAACGGTGCCGTTGCAGTCAATTATCTCGCCTCTTTTTGCAGCAAGAGATTTTGAATCATATGCCTGCTGAGAAAGAATCTTTTGCTGATAATCATCATTATTTTCCTTGGTAATAACAATCAGTCTGATGGCTAAACCAACAAAAGCCAGGAGCATTGCCACATACAACACTCCCAGCCTGTTAGCCGTATTCTTTGTTAAATTGTTTTTTGCCGCTCTTTTCAGAGCACTGCGTTTTTCTTTATCCAAAACAAAAAACTCTTTCTTAATCGGGAATATCTTTAAGCTGTCTTACATAATCGCTGTTTTCGCGATCATATGTAATAATCTGGCTTTCATCGGCATAAACCATACCAAGCTCTTCTACCGCGATTCTCTTGACTTCATCAAGATCTATCGCATTAACCATTTTACTATACTCGTCATCATTTGCAAGGGTTAAGTTGTTGAGTCTCTGCTCGTAAACGCTGATTCTGTCAACAGATGCATTAATCTCTGACTGAAGTTTAATATACGAAATAAGGGACTGGCAAAGAAGAACAAAAGCAGCCAAAAGAACCGTAACATACAAAAATCCCATGTTCATTTTCTTCTGACGTTTTTTCTCGCCTTCGATTTCCCTAAGCACCTGATGAGTGGGCGCATTAAAGACTTCGGTTCTTATATCAATTTTTCTTGCTGTATTTCCGTAGTTATATCTATTTTTCATTAATTATAATTCCTTTTCATCCATGAACTGTTATTCGACTTCAATGTCGGTTGTCTTTTCGAAAACCCTGAGCTTTGCACTCTTTGACCTGGAGTTTTCATTCAATTCTTTTTCCGAAGGTAAAATCGGTTTCTTTGTAACCGTATGACCCTTGGATTTATTCCCGCACACACAAACCGGAAAGTTTTTGGGGCATGTACATGGATCTTCATTTTTCTTAAAAGCTGTTTTTACTATCCTGTCTTCCAGTGAATGGAATGTTATAATTGTTATCCTTCCACCGGGCTTTAAAAAATCAATCATCTCATCCAAAGAATCTCTCAAAACATCAAGCTCATGATTGCATTCAATTCGGATTGCCTGAAATGTTCTTTTGGAAGGATGTCCGCCTGCCGCTCGTATTTTTGCCGGAATCGAAGCCTTTATGATTTCATTCAACTCAAATGTTGTTTCAATCGGCTTTTCTTCTCTCGCATTTACAATGTGTTTTGCTATATTTGCAGCGAAATTATCTTCGCCATAATCTCTTATTATCCTGGTTAAATCTCTTTGAGAATAAGTATTTACTATTTCTTTGGCGGTAAGTCTTTGCCTTTGGTCCATTCTCATATCGAGGTCGGAATCGAATCTGTATGAGAATCCCCTTTCTTCGGTATCCAGCTGATAAGAGCTGACGCCAAGGTCTAAAATAATACCATCTGCTCCGTCGACTCCCATTTCTTTCAGAGTCTTTACCGCATCTTTATAATTATATCGGAGAATGGTTACATTTTCTTTATAGTTATGTAACCTTTTTTTTGCAATTTCTATCGCAGCTTCATCCTGGTCGACTCCGTACAGATGTCCGCTGTTTTCAAGCCTTTTCGCTATCTCCGAAGAATGACCTGCACCGCCGAGTGTTCCGTCCAAATATACACCGTTCGGTTTTATGTTAATATTTTCAATTGTCTCATTCAGCATTACGGAGTAATGATTAAATTCCATTTATATTCCTAAGTTCTCCATCTTTTCCGCTAACAGTTCGCCGTCATCGGCTCCAAGATTGATATCGTTCCACTTGTCCTTATTCCATATTTCAATTCGACCGCCAACACCGATTAAAACAACATCTTTTTCAATTCCGGCAAAAGCACGTAAAACCATAGGTACCAGCGCTCTTCCCTGTTTATCGATTTCAACCTGTGCAGCCCCGGCAAGCATGTATCTTGAAAAGGCTCGTGCGTCTTTATTGGTAAGAGGAAGTGCTCTCAGTTTGGCTTCAAGAACTCCCCATTCGGTTTTGTCATAAGCAAATAAGCAGCCATCCAAACCCTTGGTTACAACAAACTCGTCGCCAAGTTCATCGCGAAACTTTGCCGGGATAATCAGTCTGCCTTTCTCGTCCACTGTGTGATTGTACTCACCAATAAACATTTGCTGTCAAAACCTCCGGAAGCGTACCACTTTGTTACCCTTACGCTCCACTTTCTTCCATCTTTAACCACATTATAACCCCACTCCATCCATTTTGCAACCCGTTTTAAAAAAGTTTTTAGGCAATTTTTGTTGATTTTTCGGGCTTTTACGGTCATTTATGCAAAAGAAAAAGCATCCCACAATTACTTGTGGAATGCTTCAATTCAAGCAACAATATTTTGAATATCTTTATGTTTATACGTTAAACAAAAACTCGATTATATCGCCGTCATTTACAACATACTCTTTTCCTTCTG
>JAZUJC010000196.1:0-9729 GCA_045642625.1 Lachnospiraceae bacterium | reverse complement strand
CTCCGACTTACCAGGGTGTATCGAATGCGGTGAAAGCGACAGCAAATCTTCGAGGCATCTTGAAGAGTACGAAGGGCATGTTAAGTCCTGAAGACATCAAAAAGAATAAAGAGCAGTTCGTCCGAGACTATTTGAGCCTCGAAAATGAAGGCGGTATTGCGATGCTGGATTCAACACAGGAATTTTCGCCAATTTCAATGAACCCTACGGTAGTAAGTTGGGAACAGATGAAGGAATTCCGTGAGAATGTTCAGCGATATTACGGAATATCGGACGCAATTATCAAATCTGATTATTCGGAAACTCAGATGGAATCATTTTATGAGAGCAGAATTGAGCCTTTTTTGGTGGCACTTTCCCTTGAACTCACAAGAAAAGTTTTTAGCGAAAGAGAAAGAGCCTTCGGGAATTGTATCGTGTATGAAAGTAACCGTATGCAGTATGCAAGTGTTTCGACTAAACTGCAGATGGTACAGCTTGTGGATCGTGGAGCACTTACTCCGAACGAATGGCGCATGATGCTTAATCTTGCACCGATAGATGGCGGAGATGTACCGATACGCAGACTTGACACGGCTGTAGTTAATGATGGCGGCAAAGGAGATGGAGAGAATGAATCCTAAAGACAACATTGAAAAGTTAATAAGTGAAAAAGAGTGCCAGTTCCGTGACTTCCGTTTATCTGCTATTGAAAAAAGAAAAGCAGAAGACGGTAAGGACGAACTTGTAATCGAGGGCAAGGCTTGCAGCTTTAACGATGAAACGGTGCTTTATAAATCTGGCAATTATGAAGCGCATGAAGTCATTGATCCGAATGCATTTGCATCCTGCGACATGACTGATGTTATTTTCAATTTTAATCATTCCGGCAGAGTATATGCGAGAACTCGCAACAAAACTCTTTCATTGTTTGTGAAAGAAGATGGCCTTTATATGAGAGCGGTATTGAGAGCTGATGATCAGGGCCACCAGGAACTTTACAACGATATTGCAACCGGAACTATTGACAAGATGTCTTTTGCCTTCACTGTTAAAACTTCCAAATGGGAGTATATCGAAACAGAGGGCAGAGAAATTGACCTGAGAACAATTCAGGAAATTGACAAACTTTATGATGTATCAGCAGTTGATATTCCTGCTTACGATACAACAAGCATTTCTGCGAGAAATATCTTTTCAGCGGTAAGCGAAAAAAGAACTTCGGAAAGAAGAGAAAAAGAAGCAGAGCTTGAGTTAAGAAAACAGCAGCTTTTGCTGTTGGGAAAGATGAGGTAATTCCGATGGAAGATTTTGTAAGAGAATTATCAGAAATGAATCTTACACAGGTCCAGGAGAGAAAGGCTTCCCTCGAGGAAGAAATTCGTTCTGCCAAATCAGTTGACGAATTGAATGGTATGGATGAAAGAGTTGAGGCTCTTAATCGTAGATTAGAAGAGCTTGAAAAAATGGAAGCCAGAAAGGCAAGTGCAAAGGCTCTTGCTGAAGGCGCAAAAGAGACAAAAACAGTCGAGAAAAGAGAGGAAATGAAACCTATGGAAGAGAAGAAGATTTATGGAGTTGAAACTTCAGAGTATCGTTCTGCATTTTATGCAATGATCGGTGGCACCGCTACCGCTGAACAGAGAGCAATTCTTGCTACTCCCATTTCTGTTGACGGAGATGGCACAAATGATGGTCAGGCTATTGCTATTCCCAAGACTCTTGACACCAAGATCTGGGACAACATTCACGCTGCTCATCCTATTCTTGATGATATCACAACCGTTGCATCCGGTATCGTGATGGAAGTTACCAAGCACACCGGAATCGCAAACCGTGTTTCAGCAAAGAAGGATGGAGCTACAACTGCAGGTCCTGAAGAAAATACTTTCGTTAAGGTAACCCTTGCTGGTAAGGACTACGAGAAGTATGTTGAACTTACTTATGCAGAAGCAAAGATGTCTGAAGGCGCTCTTGAAGACTACCTTGCACAGGAAATTGCTGATGAACTTGGCGAAGCTCTTGCAAAAGATACTTTCGCAAAGATTCTTAGCGACGCAGGTGTAGGCCAGAAGGTAACTGCTACATCAGATGTATTTGCAGATGTTAAGGGCGCTCTTGCACTTGCATCAATGGCAAATAAGCCTGTTATTTATGCACCTGCTTCAAAGTATTTTGACCTTGTTGGTGCTCAGGATCAGAACGGTCAGCCTGTAGATGTTGCAGGAACCTTCAAGTGCGAAGTAAAGAGAGATGATGCTGCAACAGGTATCGTTGTTGTTGATCCTAAGCTTTATGTAAATAACCTCGTTCAGGGTGTTATGATTGAATCTGCTAAGGATATCAAGGCTCATCATGTTATCGTTTCCGGTTATATGAGAGCTGAAGGTACACTTCGCAAGAACAAGGCAGCAGCTTACATTGCTTAATTGAAAGCGAGGGAAACGGATGTTAGAGAAAATTAAAACTGCACTCCGTATTTCTCATGATGCACTTGATTCTGACATAACTGAAACCATTATGGAAGCCAGAGCGGATGCTATCCGCTCCGGTGTTCCTGCGGAAGTGATGAATAACGAAAGCGAGCCTCTTGTTGTTTCGATAATAAAGACATATTGCCTTTATGTGTATGGCGACAAAGACAGTTCGGCAAGGTATTGGGAATCATATCAGTATCAGCTTGACAACCTCCGCAAATCGTTGACTTATCTGGAAGGAGTAGTCAATGAATAACGAGGTTATAAAGCTTGTGTCAGAAGAAAAAAGTGTTGATGAATATGGAGATATTTCGGTTGTTTATGCTGAAAGGACAGTCTTTGCTCGTCTCGCTTCCGTTACGCAGAGCGAATTTTATCAGGCAATGGCTGTCGGATTAAAGCCGGAGCTAAAATTTGTCATAGCTGATTATCTTGACTACAAAGATGAAAAAATCATCAAGTATAAAGGTTTTGGCGAAGATGAAGAACAGATTTATTCTGTGATCCGAACATATCGGAACAAAAATGAACTTGAAATCGTGTGCAAACGAGGTATTGACTGATGGCAACTCCGAAATCGGTTATCAAAATTGATAAAGAGGGTGTTAAGTACACGAGCAATGTTGATGCAACTCAGTATTATATATACGAGTTAAGTAGGGCGGCGCTTCGTGATGTTGGCAAATTTATCAAAAAGACTTGGCAGCAGGCTTATGATAGCCATTTTAAGAAGATTTCGGGCCGTGGTAGAGCGGCGACGAATGTTAAGGTAATAGCCGGTGAGAAGACACAGTTCCCAAGAGTACAAGTAGGACTTAAAACTGGTAAGGTTGATGGTTTTTATGCGTACTTTCAGGAATTCGGCACTTCAAAACAGCAAAGGCTTGGCCTGTTGACACATGCAGCGCAAGACAACGTGGCTGAAATCCTTAGAATTGAAAGCCAGTATCTTTCAGGACTGAGCGGAGAAGCTGACAGGCTCGCAGAACTAATCGATGAAAAGGATTATGACGAGGATGAATGATGAAAACTGACGATTTGCGAAAATTGATTAAAACTCAGCTCGATTCATTGAAGATTCAGGGTGCCAAGGAAGTTTTTTATAAAACTGCCTCTGACACTGCTGGATATCCGCACATAGTTTTCAACCTGTCTCAAATCGGAACACTTGGAAACGATCTTCACAGGAGCGATTATGTGCTGGAAATCGATGTCTGGGATAAAAATAAAAGTGAATCTGTTACTTTTAATTTATGCGATACCATTGAAGAACTTCTTTCAGCGGTAAATCTACCGCAGGCAAGCATCCTTCCTACATTCTTTTTTGAGAGTAGGCAGAGCATACTTGATGAAGACAAGGACATTAAACATGAATTGATTAAGTTTACAGTTCAGATGTATCAAAGATAAGGAGAAAAAGTTATGAGCAAATATACAGGAACCGGTGTTGTAAGCTCATCCGATTTTCGTGCCGTTAAATGGCAGGGAAAAGATAAGAGCGGCAACCCTGTTACGATTAAGCTTGCAAACGCAATTAACATGGGCAATATTGACTGGGCATTTGCTGAAAAGGATGATACGGTTGCTTCCGTAACCTTTACAGCTACCTATGACAATACTGATGCGGCAGCAGATTCAACCGCTGAACCTTGGGAAGTTGAATATGCAGGAACATCCAGCGGTGCTTCTGAAATTCTTATGGGTGCTGGAATCTTTTATGTAGATGACACTCCCATTGCATTAACCAGAGGCGGTGGCAATTTCCTTGTTGAAAGAGAATTCCGTGAGGTTAATGCAGATGGAGACAGAGGACCTGTTAAGGGTAGAGTTGTTATGGATGCGTCAAGAGCATCAATGACAATGAATACACTTCAGATTCTTACAAGACTTGCAGATCTTTATCCTGCAATTTCAACAACTTAAAATGCTGTAAAGCTCAAATATTGTGTGTGTCGATTAGTTTCGGCACACACTTTTTTTGTTTTAGGAGAGGAAAACAAAATGAGAAATATTCAAACACATGACGTATTTGTGGCGCTTCAAATTGCAAATAGCGCAGGAGTTAAAGACGAAGTGCAGAAGATGGCTTCAAGGGTAGCAAATGGTGAAAAAATCAGTGTACAAAAGGCCGGAATTGAATTTATGTTCAATGTTTTAGGGAATTGTGCTGATGAAAAGACCGAAAACCTTATTTACAAGTTTATCGGTGGAATTCTTGAAGAGGATCCGGCTGAGCTTCGTGTAATGAATCCGCTTTTGCTTATAGAAAAAATAAAAGGTTTGAAAGAGGTTATTTCAGTTGAGGACTGGAAGGATTTTTTTCACTCATTATCAGCGGTAATTCAGATGCAGAACTTTTAGAGTTCCTGCACCGGAGATATTCTGATATATCTGTAATTATGAAAATGGAAATTGGTTTATTTTGCAGATTTGTCACGAAAGGCATGGAGAAGGAGCAGGAAGAACGAATTCACGCACAATGGGTTTCGATGCTTCCGCTGATGGCGATACAACAGCTCAAATATATGTCGTTTGAGCAGTATAAGGACCAATGCCTGGGACGAAATATCGACATGCGACCTGCTGACGAAATTATTAAAGAGCTTGAAGACCTTCACGGAATGAAGCTTGTATGAGGTATAAAAGATGGATATTTTTAAGCTCGTTGGCTCTGTCTTTATTGACAACGAAGAAGCCAACAAATCTTTGTCGAAGACAGACGATAAAGCAAAAGCTGTTGGAGACACTTTGGTTTCCGGTGCTAAAAAAGCCGGGAAATTTGCTGTAGGTTTAGGCGCTGCCGCCGCAGGAGTAGTCACTTCGATGGTTGGCATGGCTAACGAAACAGCATCAAGCATGGATGTTATTGATAAAGCATCCATAAGAATGGGAATAAGTGCAGAATCGTATCAGGAGCTTGCACATGCGGCTGGATTAAGTGGTGTTGAGATCGGAACCCTCGAAAAGGCGGCAAAGAAGCTTGAAGGCACCGGCCTTAACATGGATGAAGCACTTGAAGAGATTTACGCATTGACAACAGAAGAAGAAAGAGCGGCAAAAGCCTCTGAATTATTCGGAGATGCTGTTGCATACTCGCTTACACCAATGCTTCAGGCTTCCGGGGAAGAATTTGCTGCTATGCGACAGGAAGCAAACGATTTAGGCCTTGTTATGAGCGAGGACACGGTAAAAGCCGGAGCAAGCCTTAATGATGCTTTTTCTAACATAAAAGATAGTGTATCTGCTTTAGGAAATAGTCTTATGGGTTCACTCCTTCCAATAATTCAGGAAGGCGCTGAGATGGTGCTTGGATTCATGCCTACTATACAGGCTATTGTTGGCCAAATTGGTCCTGTGTTGGGCAATTTGTTAAGCTCACTTATGCCTATACTTATGCAGGTGGTACAGTCGGTTTTACCACCGCTTTTGAAGTTATTAGAAGCATTGATGCCTCTTTTTCAGATGCTGTGTGAACTGATTTTACCTATCGTTGTTAAACTTATCCAGTGGATAGCAGAGTTTATTGCAAATGTGGTTATTCCGGTAATTACAAAGGTTGTTGAAGTTATCAAGAATGCATTATCAAATGCAAAAGAAATGTTTACAAGTTTCAAGGAAACTGTTGTTGGTGTGTTCAAGGCCATTGTTGAAGGCGTAAAGAAGCCTATCAATTCAATTATTGGCTTTATTAACACAATGATCGAGGCTCTTAATGGTCTACACTTCGACATTCCTGACTGGGTGCCTGTTTTAGGCGGTAAATCGTTTGGATTTAATCTTAAAACAATTCCTTTACTTGCAGATGGTGGAAATATTAACGGAAGTGGTGCGGCCATTGTAGGTGAAGCTGGTGCGGAACTTATTAATATGCCGAAGGGCGCAAGTGTAACTCCTTTGCAGAGGGGCGAAACTGCATTGAATGCAGACAAAATTCTTGCTGTATTACAGAGCATGCATGAAGAACAAAAGCAGTTTATGACAGATTACGAAAGTATTCTCACGGATGCTTTGAACAACATGGGCATAATGTGGAACGATAGAGAACTGGGAAGGATGGTGCGTGAATATGTATGAGCATTTTAAGTATGTAAATCACTTGAATGAAGTTGTCGAGTTCGGAAAGGGCAACATCCTGGTTAATCAGAACGATTTTCGCAATTATGAATGGAATTTTTCGACACAGTATCAAAAATTATCTGCGTTTAATAAACAGCCTTCAAAGAAAAACCTTCCTTTTCTCATTTTTGGACCTGATACAAGGGCAACCGCAAATAAAATGCATGAAATCTTTGAAAAGGATATTCTTGCAATTATTCCTGGCAAGTTGTATTGTGGAGATTTTTATTTAAGAGGATATTTTTATTCATCAAATAAAAGTGAGTATCTTCGCAAGGATGTAATGCGTGGAAGTTTACAGTTTATTACGGATCAGAATTTCTGGATTAAAGAAGATAAGTATCTTTTTAGACTATCAGACGAAGCTGCACAGGGCGGTCATGGATATGATTACGGATATCCGTATGATTATGCGTCTTCTGTTAATGTTCAGGACTTATACAACACTGGATTTATCGATACTAACTTCGAAATGGTAATATATGGTCCTGTTTCACAACCTGTTATTACGGTTTCGGGACATTCGTATGAGGTTAATGTTAATTTGATTGCAAACGAGTATTTGACCATCAATTCGGCGGATAAAACCATTGTAAGAACAACAGCAAGAGGTGAAAAGGTTAATGAATTTTCGCACAGAAGCCTTGATAGTTATGTGTTTCAGAAGATGCCGAAGGGAGTTAACAAAGTTGTGACGAATGCGCCATTTAATTATGACATAACCCTTTTACTTGAAAGGAGTGAGCCTGTATGGACCTAATTTACACAAATGAAGAACGGGCCGATGTGGGAGTTTTACAGAGATATTCTTTCGACTGTGAAATGTCGACGCAGGGAGATTATTGCACTTTTCAGATTGAAACGGCGATGAGAGACAATGCGCTTGCAAAAGGTGATTTTGTGTATATAGAGGAGACAGAGTACGGCGGAAAGGTTGATTCAATTAAGGTCGATACAAACAGGAAGACTGTATATGCGAGTGGAAGAACTTGGAGAGGCATCTTGCACAGCAAAATATTACAGCCTATGGCACCAGCTACCGGAGATCTGAAAGATATCATTAGTAATTTGATAACATCCTGCGATTTGACTGATTTATTTGAGGTTATTCAGGGCGATAGCGGTATTGTTGCGGCTTCATATGAATTCAAGCCTTATGAATCATTGTATTCAGAGCTTATGAAGCTACTTGCAAGTTTATCCGCCAAGGTTTTATTTCGTTGGCATTTAGGGAAAATACAAATTGATGTTGAGCCTATTGTTAACTATTCAAATGAATCGGAAATATCATCGGATATGTTTGAATTTGTGATTACAACGGCAGATAGCATCAACCATTTAGTCGGCACAACGAAAGACGGACTTGTGTCAAACCGCTATGTTAACGCAGATGGAGAGGTATCTTCAATACAGTTTTACTTTGGATCTGACGAATATGCGACAAGCGAAATATTTGACGCTGAAACGCAAGGAGAACTTGACGAAAAAGTTGAAGATTCGCTTTTGAGGAAAAAAATAGCAGATTCCGTATCGATATCTGCATATAACATAAGCGCAGACCTGGGCGATTACTTTGAAGTCCTTGAAAGAAATACTGGTGTATCAATTGGTCAGTATGTTGTTTCAAAAGTGGTAACTATTAACGGAGAAGACGTGAAAACACAGTATAAGGTAGGTATTTTATGAGCATGAAAATAATAACCGGTTCAACCGGAACCACACATGTTACTTCAAATAATGATGGAGAGTTTAATCTTGGCATTTTTGGGAACGGCATTGTAGTAATGCCAAACGGCAGCAGACTTTCAGCAACATTGGTTGACAACAACACAATAAGAATTGGAGACGGAGACGTTGTATTGCAGGGAAGACACGGACTTATCGAGCCTGGAACCACAGAAGAAGTGAATATTTCAACGGGTGCCGTTGACTTCAAGAGAAACGATTTAATTGTGGTTAGATATCAATTGGACGTTAACACAGGCTATGAAACGATGAATTTGGCTGTGGTTGAAGGAACACCAAATACCGGCACTCCTCTTGATCCTGCGTATGTGAATGGAGATATCAGAACGGGTGCTACATTGGTAGAAGCTCCTCTTTATCGTGTAAAAATTGAAAATGTATCAATTGTAGGAATCGAGCCTCTTTTTGAAGGAATGGAAATGTCATTACATGAAAGTTTTGGCGGCTTAAAATTCCGCAGGCTGAATAGTGAAGAAGAATACAACAACCTTCCTGAGAGAGATCCAAACACCGTTTACGTTTGGAAGGCATAAGGAGACATGGATATGAACGTGGGCGAATCACAAAGATTTAATTACACGGGTGGAATTCAGACCTTTACAGTTCCACAAAGTGGTATATATCAGCTTGATGTTTATGGCGCTAAAGGCGGCAATGCCACACAAGATTATGGTTCATATACTGCGACCGGTGGAAATGGTGGACATTCTAAAGGCTATATAAAATTAAAAAAAGGCACTTTACTTTATGTCGGTGTTGGTGGTGCAGGTTCTCAAGATAACGGAGGCGCAGGTTACAATGGCGGTGGAACTGGAGCCGGAAACATAAGCGGAAATACAAGTGGTGGTGGCGGTGGTGCCACACACATAGCACTTGAAAATGGAACTTTGGCGAGTATAGGTTACTCGAAATTTGTGTCTCTTAAAAAAGGTTTGATTGTTGCCGGTGGTGGCGGTGGTGCTGCTATTGTAGGATGGCATGGCTCAAAATTTAACGGTGGCAATGGTGGCGGTGTATCAGGTGGTGCAAGTTCAAGTGCGACCGGAGCAAGTCAGACCGGTGGAGGAAAAGGCGCTATTTCGACTGGAACTTTTGGCCGTGGCGGAAGTTACAACGGCACAAATACTTATACCACACCTGGAGCAGGTGGCGGATTGTATGGCGGCGGATGTGATTATTATTCTGCTTCCGGTGGCTCTGGATATATTGGCGGCGTTCCTGATATCAAGAATTATCATTCAATAACCGAAAGTGGAGTGAACGCAGGCAATGGTTACGCAATTATCACTTTTATCAAAAAGGCTGGCGGCCTTCACATTGGCGATAATGAGTATGAAGTCCGTCTTGGGGATAATGAAGTTGAATTAAGGCTTGGCGATGACGAAATCGGCGCTTAGGAAAGGAGAGCACA
>JAZUJC010000195.1:0-7459 GCA_045642625.1 Lachnospiraceae bacterium | reverse complement strand
TCTATTTCAAAACAAAAAATTATCCAGCTGATAATAATATTATGTGTATGTATATTATTGCTGGTTTCTTATGTTACAAAGCTGTGTCCCAGCATAAACGGAATAAAGCTATGGAATATAGGAGAAATATTTGCGCTTGTTTCCATATATCTTTTGGAAGCCTGTATGCAGGTGGGGTTAATCCAGGTGAATACAAAGTACACATGGATTTTTCAGAAAACGGATTTGCCTGCGGCTATACAGAACAGTAATGGGGAATACGTTTATCTGACAAATGGGGCAGATGCGGTATTGAATCCGTCAAAAGAATCATTTGTGAGGACCTCTGATATTAATGGTGGCACTGTGAGCTGGGCGGTGGATTTATCGGCAGTCAATGAGCTAAACAGGCAGATTACAGCTACAATAGGCCGCATTGATGCAAGAAACAGTTATTTAACCACTCAAAATGCCGTTAAAGAAGAGATGGCTGCTGTTGATGCCCGTAATAGAATGTACGACCGCATTGCAGGAATTGTCGGTTATCAGCTCGGAAAAATAAAAAAACTGCTGGAAGAGAAGGAGTCGGATTTTTCAGAAAGGCTTAAGAAAATTGTTGTTTATAGTGCCTATATTAAGCGCCGAAGTAATCTTGAACTTCTTCGGGAAAGTGAAGAGATAATCCCCGTAGCGGAACTGTATACGGCAATTTCAGAATCAGCGAATTATTTAAAATTAAATGAGATAGATGTTACATTGAACTTTAATATCAATGGGGATATTTCTGCAAATGCAGGTATTCTTGCCTACGACTTTTTTGAAACTGTTTCAGAAAATGTTTTAAACAGAGGTTCTATGATGTCTGTTAACCTGACAGACAGTAATGGGAAGCTTTCTATAAGAATACTTACGAATATTTGGGATTGCTCGTTCATTGATAACTGGAATCGTGATGAACTACCCTTATGCCGCGGAGAAATTGTTAAGACGGAAAGCGACAGTGACAGTATACTGGCCCTATTCTTTGAGAGAGGGGGTGCACAGTCATGACTTTCTTTGTAAATCTTCCACCATATATCCGGAGTATTATCGGGGTTTATTCGGTTGTTTCTTTTCTGGCCTCAGCTGCAATTATTGCATCTGATGTCAGGCATAAACATTGGAAGGGGTTAGTGTGTCTGCTTCCCATAAGTGTAAGCCTTTATATGGTATGTCAATGTGTATTTTATATACATGTTTCGCTTCCGATAGAGGGAGTGACAAAACTGATAGTGGACACCTTTGGAAACTTATACTGGCCGGTTATCGCGGGATTTCTTTTGATAATAGGCATAATTGAAATCATATTCTTTGTAAAAAATCGAAGATGGATCAGAGCCCACATAACCGAAGCCTCCATTAAAGAAGCTATTGATAATCTTCCGGTAGGAATTTGCTGTTATGAGCCAAACGGTCAGATTGTATTAAAAAACCATCGAGTAGAAAGAATATGCAGAGCCTATACCGGGAAGGCATTATTGAATGGCGCGACATTTCTTAAAGAAATAACGGATGGAAGTAAAAAGACCGAAAAGGGCACTATTATTCAACTGAAAAACGGTGAAGTATTTACTTTTTCTGACAGGCCGTTAAATGACAGAAATTCAAATCTGCGCATGCTTTATCTGGCAGATATAACGGATTGGTATAAGTATACAGAAACGCTTGAAGAGAAACGTCAGCTGGTAGCAAAGCTTAATGAAGAACTGGTTTCATACGGAAAGCAGATTGTTGATTCAATTACGGCAAAAGAAATACTGAATGCAAAGGTCAAAATACACGATGAACTGGGAGTGAATTTGCTGGAGTCAAAACGCTATATTCTTTCCGGTGGAACAGAAGATGAAAAAACTGCCATTGAAACTGCTTTGAAAAGAAACCTTCAGTATCTTAAACAGGAAACGAAGCACGCGGTAAGCGATGAGTATGCGGTTATTCTTGATACTGCCAATAAGCTTGAGATAAAGCTGAATATAATCGGGACCTTAACTGAGTCAGAGCCGTATCGGCATATCATTGTAACCGGAATTCATGAGTGCCTGACCAATACAATCCGTCATGCCGGTGGTGATGAGCTGACCATTAAACTGGAAGAGACGGATATGGAATTCATAGCAGAATATACCAATAACGGTATGGCTCCGAAGGGTGAGATAAAAGAGCGCGGGGGGCTGATTTTACTTAGAACCCTTGTTGAAGAGAACGGCGGAACCATGGAAATTGATTGGAACCCACGGTTTGTGTTAAGGTTAATATTAAAGAAATAATTTGCTGTTTTGAAAAGGACGGACAATAAAATGGCAATGAAGGTATTGATAGTTGATGATCAGACAATGCCCAGGCAGCTGTTTGAAAGCATAATAAATAATTCTGAAGGTTATGAGCTGGCTGCCAGTGTGGATTCGGCCTCTGTAGCTGATATATACTGTGCTAAAATGCCAATCGATCTTATTATAATGGATGTGGTTATGAGCGGGGGAATTAGCGGCATAGAAGCAGCTGAAAGGATTAAAAAATCATATCCGGATATTAAGGTTTTAATAGTAACTTCCATGCCGGACAGTTCTTTTATTGATAAGGCGCGAAAGGCCGGAGTTGACTCATTCTGGTATAAGGAAGTGCAGGACGAACCGCTCCTTGCTGTTATGGACAGGACAATGGCAGGGGAATGCGTATATCCCGATCAGTCTCCTGTGGTTCATATCGGTGCTGCCCGGAGCACTGATTTTACAGACAGGGAGTTGGATGTTCTTCGGTGTGTGGCTGCGGGATATTCTGACAAAGAAACCAGTGAGATGTTGAATATAAGCTACGGAACTGAGCGAGTTCATCTTAATAACCTGCTTCAGAAGACTGCATGTAACAGTCGAACTGAGCTTGCCATTATGGCTGTCAAAACAGGAATAGTAGTTCCTGAAGTATAAAGAAAAATCATTTACCATCGGAGAATCCTCCGACGGTTTTTCTGTTTAAAATAGACAATTTTGTCGATGCGAAAGAAAAATGTAATGAATATAATTTAAATTGTAATATTAGCGGATGCATAAAAGGGCTGCTAAACAGGAGGTAGATAGTATGGGTTTATTTGATAAGAAGGATTGTTCCATCTGTGGAGCAAAGATTGGGTTACTTGGTAATAAGAAATTAAAAGACGGAAATATGTGTAAGGAATGTGCCGGTAAGCTGTCTGTATGGTTTCAGGACAGAAGCGACTCTACAGTTGCCGAAATACAAAATCAGCTGGGAATGAGAAAAGCTTATGCGGATATGCTTGCGAAGAATTTTATCGTAAGCCGCGCATACGGAGAGTTTGGGTGCATATTGATTGACGAAATAGACGGTATTTTTGTTGCTTTGCCTGATACATCGGACAGCTTTTTCGGAGATGCGAAGGTGGTTACTTCTATCGACCAGATCAGAGATAAAAATCCCGATGTGATTATGTTTAACCAGGTTGCAGGTGTTGATGTAAATGTGACTGTGACATCCAGAGAAGAAAAGCAGACGGTGGATGGTAATCAGGTTAGCTTCAATCCCAAGCACATGGTATATATGGCTCAGTTTAGCGTAACAATCAGGTTAAAGGGTCATCCCTATATCAGAACAATGACAATTCCGTTGAATAACGGTGCAATTCAGATTCGCAACATGGGCGAAAGAATGGTAACCGAATACAAGGATACCGTAAAAGCCATGTTAACAGGATATAAGGGCCGTGAATTTGAAATAGAAAACCAGAGCGCTTTTTATAATAGCAATTCACTGAAGGATTTAATATTGCGTACAGATTACGATTTGCCTGATTATTCTTACGGATTTAAGGTTGACAGAATAGCCAACTGGAAACAGATTCAGGAATACCAGTATTATCTGGCTATGGCAGAAGAAATCAAGAGTGTTTTAGAGAACTAATAGAGGTAAATACAGCAAAATGAGTTCGAATATCCCGAGGGAGAATTTATTCTCACCTCGGGTTTTTTATGCATATTAAGAATATGCCCTATCAACAGGAAAATCAGTAAAATAATATTACAAAGGGGTTATAATTATTTCGTCCCAAGCCGATATATATATTACGAAAAGGAAGATGGTTCTCTGTTGAATCATTTTTGTGGGGAATATTATTAGTGGAAAAGAGACTTTACCAGCGCGTGCTGGTTAATTTGGTTTCAAATTTCATAGTAAATAAGCCGGATTTGGGATACAAAGAGTTTGGCGGTTTCGTAGAAGACGTTAGTGAGAATGGAATGAAAATCCGAGTAGAGGATAAGAAATATTTTCCGCTGGCAGCTACGATAAAAATCGGTGATAAAATATCATTTCAGGCTGTTGACGAATATAAGCTGTACAACAAGACCAGGATTGATGTATTTACCGGCGAAGCCCTTGTAGTCAGGGTTAACAAGATCGACGAGGCAGTATCCTTCGGCTGCAGGGTTATCAAACCTACCGAAGAGTTTGGTGAATATGTAAAGAATAAAAAAATGGCATTATTCATGGACATCAAATAATCCCCGGGATTATTCTTTTTAAATACTGATAATCAGATACACGAGAATTGTTTTTTTCTTTTTGGCAAAAGAATAAATTCGATTCCCGTGTTTTTTTTTGCATAAATCAATTGCGCGCAATTAATTATGATGCTATAGTAGGTCTATCTAAGAAAGTGGAATTAGTATATTTCTATAAAAGATAATGTGCATAATTTTATAGAATTCACAGTGAATAATTTGAGGGAAGGATTTGTATGGAAGAAAAGTCATGGGATGCATACGATGCGCTAAAGCTTGATAATCAGTTGTGCTTTCCTATATATGTTTGCGCCAAAACGATTACAAATAAGTATTTACCGTATTTAAAAGAAATCGACCTTACCTATACGCAATACATAACGATGATGGTTATGTGGGAGGAAAAGTCGGTTACTTCGGGAAGGCTTAAGGAAAGGCTGTTTTTGGACAGCGGAACACTTACCCCGGTCATAAATCGCCTGGTGGATAAGGGCTATGTTACCAAGCGCCGCTCCGGGAAAGACGCCAGAGACCTTATAGTGGATATTACGGAAAAGGGAGAGGCCCTAAAAGAGGAAGCCGTAAAGATACCATATAAGTTGGGTGGTTGTATTAACGGAATTGAAGACCCGGTTAAGCTTCAGGAAACAATAAGGGAACTGATGTCGATATTGACAAAAGAATAGGAGGATAAATCGTGAAAGAATTTGATATTCAGGAATATATGTCTAACGGTGTTGCAAATGTTATAAAAAGTGCTCTTAAGGCGACGCTTAAAAACCCTAAGGAAACAATTTTTATGACTGAGTTTGCGGCTGCCACCAAAAAGGCTAGCAGGAAAAGAAAAGCAGCGGAAAAAGAAGGAGAACATATACCTGCTTTTTTAATTTCCAGCATTACATCGAGCTGTAATTTACATTGTGCAGGCTGTTACTCAAGACAGAACCATGCCTGCAGTGATGAGGCACCGGTTAATCAGCTTACCGCGCAGGAATGGAATAAAATATTTGATGAGGCCGATGAACTGGGCATAAGCTTTATATTATTGGCCGGTGGAGAACCTCTTCTAAGAAAAGATGTAATTGAAGAGGCTGCAAAGCACAAAAATATATTATTTCCCATATTTACTAACGGTATTTATGTAGGTGACAAGTATATAGATATATTTGATAAACACAGAAACCTGGTACCGATCATAAGTATAGAGGGCGACAAAAACACTACCGATTCCCGTCGAGGCACCGGAGTATATGATCAGGTTATGGACTCCATGAAGAAGATAACCGAAAAGAATCTGATTTTTGGAGTATCGGTTACCGTTACTACCGAAAACATGGAAGAGGTATATTCCGAACAGTTTATCGATGGACTTGTTAAGCTTGGCTGTAAAGCGGTTGTTTATGTGGAATTTGTGCCCGTTACCGAAGAAGCAGCTCACCTTGCTCCTTCAGACGCGGACAGAGAGACAATGAAGGAAAAACTGGATAAGATAAGAGAGCAGGTCAGTGAAATGGTATTCATTTCCTTCCCCGGCGACGAAAAGAGCTCCGGAGGCTGCGTGGCTGCCGGAAGAGGCTTCTTTCACATTAATTCCCACGGTGGAGCGGAACCCTGCCCCTTCTCCCCTTACTCAGATATTAATGTAAGGGATACATCATTAAGGGAAGCTCTTAAATCCAAACTGTTTAAGCGCCTTCAGGATGGCGGAGTGTTAATGGAGGACCACGTGGGTGGATGTATTCTCTTTGAAAAGCGGGCAACTGTTGAAGCAATTATTAATGAGTAAACAAAAGGAGTATTATGAACACTAACGAATTGATAATGACACGAAAAAGTGTGAGAACCTTTGATAAGAGAGAGGTTTCTGCCGAGGATAAGGCAAAGATACTGGAATACATGGAAAATATAGAAAATCCCTATGGAATAAAGGTGGATTTCGTGTGGCTTGATGCCGATGCGAACGGCTTGTCCAGCCCGGTTATTAAAGGAGAAAAAGCATATATAGCCGGTAAGGTTAAAAAATGTGAGCACTGCGAGGAAGCCTACGGTTATTCTTTTGAAAAGCTTGTTTTGTTTCTGTGGTCCATGGGAATCGGAACTACCTGGATTGGCGGAACCATGAAGCGCGAAGTATTTGAAAAGGCAGCCAATGTTAAAGATGATGAGCTTATGATGTGCGTCACACCGGTTGGATATCCTGCCAAAAAGAAATCAATTATTGATAAATCACTTCGTGCTTCTGTGCACGGTGATGCCAGACTGGAAGCTTCGAAACTGTTTTTTGAAAATAATATCGATACACCGATAAAAGAAGCAGACGATGCTCTTGAGGCTGTAAGATGGGCACCCACTGCAGCCAATATGCAGCCCTGCCGAATCGTGAAAGCAGGCAATGTATATCATTTCTATAAAAAGCCAAATCCCCGATATAAAGGTAATTCAGGCTGGGATGTGCAGAAGGTTGATATGGGAATTGCTCTCTGTCATTTTATGACTGTGGCAGGCGGCACATGTGAGATCAGCAAGCCTGATATAAAGGTTGAAGATGAAATGGAGTATATTGTTTCGGTTACAGTTTAATAAAATTGAGTTGTCGAGCTCGCATAATAAATATATTGCGGGTTGCTATGATTTAATGCCCTCAAACCACCGGGTACAGTGCATAAGTGCTGCCCGGTGGTTTTTAAGTGAAAATAACATTTCTCGCGGAGCATAAAATTTATTGAATATGACAATAACATTTTTAGCGAAGCAAAAAATTTATTGTATCTGACAAGCCAGATTCATTGCTTACAAATATGTTTGTCCTATGACATAAAATGCCTGTAAGATTCTTTTTCAAAAAAAATAAAAAAAGTTGTTGACAAAACTAATTAGATTGCATACAATCTAATTGTATCAAATAGCAAGCAATTTAGTTGCATACAATA
>JAZUJC010000194.1:0-3562 GCA_045642625.1 Lachnospiraceae bacterium | reverse complement strand
AGGTATTGTTATCAGATGTTGATACCGCCGAGGAACCTGTCCTTGATACAGTTGAAAGTGAAGAATGGATTGAAGATTCTGAAATATATAAGGAAGTTACAAGTGATGACTTAATATCTACAGATAATATTGATACCTTTACTTTGGATGATTTCCTGAATAAACAGGATAGCTTTGAGACGGTGGCTGACACTAAGGAAAACGGTTTTGATAAGGATGCCTGGAATCTAATTCTTGTTAATAAAACTCATCCTATTCCCGACGATTATGAAGTTCCGTTGACTACATTATCCGGCAGTATGAAATGTGATGAAAGAGTTCTTGAGTATATTACTGGAATGTTAAAGGGCGCTCAGAGCGACAAGGTGAATCTTATTGTATGTTCACCCTATCGTGATTATCAGCTTCAGACCAGGCTTTTTAACCGTAAGATTGATTTGTATCGCAGTAAGGGTTATTCCTATATGGATGCCTACAGGCTGACCAGTGAAAAAGTAATTATGCCCGGTGCAAGCGAGCACCAGATTGGAATGGCATTTGATATCGTAACGGATTATCATTCCACTCTGGACTATGAATTTGGCGATACAAAGGCAGGCTTGTGGTTAAAAGAACATTGCTGTGAGTATGGCTTCATTTTAAGATATCCCCGTGGTAAAGAATATATCACCGGTATTGAATATGAGCCCTGGCATTTTAGATATGTGGGTGTTGAAGCAGCAACATATATTATGGAAAATGATATAACTCTTGAAGAGTTTATTGACCAGCTTCAGTAAAGGGATTTTTCTTTTGAAATAGATTTTGCTTCGTAATAATTGTTTAGAATAATATTAGTTGTATAGTATAAGGATATAGAATGTATAAATTACTTAAAACTGAAGGCCGTGCAAAAAGAGGTACATTTGAAACTGTTCACGGCACTATTCAAACTCCGGTTTTTATGAATGTTGGTACTGCAGCTGCCATTAAAGGTGCTGTAGCAACAAAGGATCTGTATGATATCGGAACTCAGGTAGAATTATCCAATACCTATCATCTTCATGTTCGCCCCGGTGATAAGCTTATTAAAGAATTGGGTGGGCTTCATAAATTTATGAACTGGGATAAGCCGATTTTGACTGATTCAGGTGGCTTTCAGGTATTTTCCCTTGCGGGTCTTCGTAAAATAAAAGAAGAGGGTGTTACCTTTCATTCTCATGTTGATGGCCGTATTATTTTTATGGGACCTGAAGAAAGTATGCAGATTCAGTCAAATTTAGGCTCTACAATAGCAATGGCTTTTGATGAATGTCCGTCAAGTGTTGCAGAGAGAGCTTATGTTCAAAAATCCGTTGAACGTACCACAAGATGGCTGGAACGTTGCAAAAATGAAATGAACAGGCTTAATTCCCTTGAAGACACCGTTAATAAAAATCAGCTGCTTTTTGGTATAAATCAAGGCGCTATTTTTGATGACATTCGTATTGATCATGCAAAGCGTATCAGTGAATTTGATTTACCCGGCTATGCTATCGGTGGCCTTGCTGTTGGTGAAACACATGAGCAAATGTATCATATTCTTGATGTTACTGTAGAGCATTTACCTCAAAATAAACCCACATATCTGATGGGCGTAGGTACACCGGCTAATATTTTGGAAGGTGTTGAACGAGGCATCGACTTTTTTGACTGTGTTTATCCATCGAGAAACGGTCGTCATGGTCATGTTTATACAAATTTCGGTAAGCTTAATCTTTTTAATCAAAAGTACGAAAAGGATACCAGGCCGATTGAAGAAGGTTGCAAATGCCCTGCTTGTCAGATGTACTCCAGAGCTTATATCAGACATTTGCTTAAGGCAAAAGAAATGCTTGGAATGAGATTGTGTGTTCTTCATAATTTGTATTTTTATAACAATATGATGTCTGAGATAAGAAATGCTCTTGATGAGGGCAATTTTGCCGGATATAAGAAAAATAAACTGGATTCAATGAATCAAAACAATGATAAATAGTTTTTAAGAAAAATACTTTGAAACATTGTATTAATCAAAGTAAATCTTATGCTAAATAATTTTCTAAAAAGACAATAAAGTGTGTTATTTAACTTGCATAAATGTATGTTTTTAGATATTATGAGTCAGTAGGTTTTTTGAAATAGTAATTTTTGGAGGATATTATGATTTATAATGTTTTATTAGAGGCTCCCGAAGGAGCAGCAGGTTTATCTCTTATCAGTATGCTTATTTCTTTTGGTCTTTTAGGTTTATTCTTTTACTTTTTAATTATCCGACCTCAGAAAAAAGAACAGAAGAGAGCAGCTGCAATGCTTGCATCTATAGAAGTAGGCGATGCAGTTCTTACATCTGCAGGTTTCTTTGGTACAATTATTGATATTACTGATGATACAGTTATTGTTGAATTCGGTAACAACAAAAACTGCCGTATTCCTATGCAGAAGAGTTCCATCGCACAGGTTGAAAAGGCTGAATAGTATATTCTTTTTATAATGATTAATTTGAGAGTCTTCTTTGAAGGCTCTCTTTTTTTATAATTAATTGTATACAGGCTTATATTTATTCAGGGTATTAGTATTGAATTTTCCTGTCATTTAAGATAAGATAAATTGAATTTTTATATAATAAGGAGATATTAGACACAAATGAACTTTAATATTACCTGTATTCCCGGTGACGGTATTGGTCCCGAAATTGTTACTCAGGCCAAATTAGTGCTTGAGAAAGTAGCTACAAAGTATAATCACACTTTCAATTTTAAAGATATTCTAATGGGTGGAGCTTCAATAGATGTTTACGGAATCCCGTTAACTGATGAAGCAATTGCTGATGCAAAAGCAGCTGATGCAGTTCTTATGGGTTCCATCGGTGGCGATACAAATACAAGTCCCTGGTACAAATTAGAGCCTTCAAAGAGACCTGAAGCCGGTCTTCTTAAAATCAGAAAGGAATTAGGACTTTTTGCCAATTTAAGACCCGCCCTTTTATATAAGGAATTGTCCGACGCCTGCGTTCTTAAAAAAGAAACCAGTGATGCAGGTTTTGATTTAATAATAGTCAGAGAATTAACCGGTGGCCTTTATTTCGGTAAGCGTGAGACTGTTACAGAAAACGGTATCAGAAAGGCAACCGATACACTTACCTATGATGAAAACGAAATCAGAAGAGTAGCTGTTAAAGCATTCGAAGCTGCCGGTAAGCGTCGTGGTAAGGTTACAAGCGTAGATAAGGCAAATGTTCTCGATTCTTCAAGATTGTGGAGAGCCGTTGTAAATGAAGTGGCTAAGGATTATCCCGATATCGAATTAAATCATATGCTTGTTGATAACTGTGCTATGCAGCTTGTAAAAGATCCTGCACAGTTTGATGTAATTTTGACAGAGAATATGTTCGGTGACATTTTGTCCGATGAAGCAAGTATGATTACCGGTTCAATAGGTATGCTTTCTTCTGCATCACTTAACGAAACAAAGTTTGGCTTATACGAGCCCAGTCATGGTTCCGCTCCTGATATTGCAGGAAAGGATATTGCTAATACCATTGCTACAATTCTTTCTGCTGCTA
>JAZUJC010000193.1:0-3405 GCA_045642625.1 Lachnospiraceae bacterium | reverse complement strand
TCTGATAACAAGGGGAAGTACCATCAATATCAGGGTCAGAGAACCGGTTAATATACTGTATCCCAGACCTAAGGTCTCTCCAAAAAACATCATTCCAAACAAACCAAATATTATAGAAGGTATACCCGATAAAACCTCTGTGGCGAATTCTATTACAGTCACCAGTTTTCCCGGTTTAGCATACTCATTTAGATAAACTGCCGCCTCTACACCAATGGGGATTACAAACAGCATCGTCAGGAATGTAATAAGGAGGGTATTAACAATATTTCCTGCGATGCCAATTGTTCCCTTTCTCACAGAAGTAACAGTTGTAAGAAATCCCCAGTTTACGCTTCCTAATCCTTTAGACACTACAAACGCAATTATGGTCAGCAAAATGAGAATGGAAACTGACGCAGCCAGGATAATCAAAAGTCTCATCAGTAAATCACTTACACGGATTTTCTTTTTAGTCACGTTCCTTATCCCCCTTTCGCTTTAATACCGTAAGCCCCAGGTTAATAAGAACAATGAATATGTACAAAACAAGGCCTACAGAAAACAAAACCTGCCTGTGAAGCCCCGAAGAATAGCTCATTTCGCTTACAAGCTGAGTTGTCAAAAATCTGACTGAGTTGAAGGGTAAGGGGATATTGACCGCTCCCCCGGCAACCATATTAATAGCCATTGCCTCTCCTAATGCCCTGCCGATACCAAGCACAACTCCTGCCATTATTCCTGACTTCGCCGCCGGAATAACCACCTTGAACATGGTCTGAATTTTGCTTGCTCCAAGTGCCAGTGAAGCTGATCTTATGCTGTCCGGAACTGCTTTAATCGAAGACACGCTTATATTGATTACCGTGGGGAGTATCATAAGTGCAAGCACGATTATTGCCGACAAAAGATTGGAACCACCGGTAAACTGATGATTGGTATCCCCTGCAAAGATTTTGGTTTCAAGCCTGTACATGATTGGATTTAATACCATCATTCCGATGAGACCGTAAATAACCGAGGGAATAGCCGCCAATAATTCAACTGCCGATGTCAGCACCCTTGATATTTTTCTTCCTGCTGCACTTGAACTTGTAAAGTCCGTCAAAAATACTGCTGTCAAAATTCCAATCGGGACACCGATAATTACTGCACCAAATGTACCTACGATTGAAGAAAGAATAATATATCCGATTCCATATGAGGGATCTGCTGCTGTCGGTTTCCACACATTGCCGAATAACAGTTGAAGAACACCTACTTCCATAAAAGCAGGTGCTCCTTTCAGAAACATATACAGTGTTATTGCCAGCACAGATACAACAGCAATACTACCTAACAGAAGGAACACTATGCCTGCTAGTTTTTCTGTCTTTTTCTGCATACAACCACCTTATTCCGGAATAATAAGTCCGGCTTTTCTTATAATCTCTTTACCTTCTTCGGTTGCAATATAATCAAACCAAGCCTTTACCAAATCATTCTGAACTGATATTTCACCTTTTGTTGCCATTACAAAGGGTCTCTGTAATGCGTACGCACCTGCCAAAATATTTTCTTCGGTAGCCGCTACGCCATCTAAAGCTACTGCAGTTACACTTGCGTCTACAACATCAAGAGAAACATATCCGATAGCTCCGGGAGTCGAAGCAACCTTAGCAAGAACAGCACCGGTAGAATCCAGTTCCTGTGCATATTTGCAAAGATCTTTTACCTCAAGCAACTCTTCAAATGCATCTCTTGTTCCGGAACCGTTTTCTCTTCCGATAACAACGATAGCCTGAGCATTGCCGCCAACTTCGCTCCAGTTCTTAATTTCACCCGCGTAAATAGCTGCAAGCTGTTCCTTGGATAAATCTGACACCGCATTTTCTTTATCTGTGATTACTGCGATACCGTCATAAGCAATTACATTTTCAACAGCACCGTTTTCTTTTTCTCCGGCTTTAACATGTCTTGAAGCATTACCTATATCCACACTGCCTGCTGCCAAAGCTTCAAGCCCTGCACCCGATCCTGTGTATTCGGTTGTAACTGTCACTTCAGGATTCTTTTCCATAAAGCCTTCCATCAGTGCCTCACATACCTTTTCCATGGAGGTGGAGCCTGCAAGAGAAATCTTGCCTGACATCTTTCCTTCTTTTGAACCGCATCCGACCATTGTACTTACACAAAGTACAGCAACAGCCGCAAGGCTTCCGATTTTCGATAATTTCTTTTTCATAATTTTTACCTCTTTTTCTGAACAAAAAAAATGTTCCTTGTTTTTTATTACAAGGAACATTCTAAAAACGGTATGTAAAATCCACTATCATATCAAAGTAAAAAAAATGTAATTTTCTTTTTGCGGTTTTTGCTTATTATTTTACATAGTATAATCAAACCCTTTTTGAGCCTGGCGAATGATATCATTAAGCAGTCCGATTCTTTTACTGCAATTACTGCTCATAAGCTCTTTGGCGGTTTTGGTGCCTCTTGGTAAAGACATAACCCACTCCGCTTTTTGTATTTCTTTTTTGCAACAGGCAATTATTTCTTCATTTGTTTTTTCATGCACACAGTTACCAAGCACCATAGCGGTTCTTACAATATCAAAGCGGTCAATGTCATCACAGTCTCGCACTGTTATCTGAAAAGTGCTCATATCCTCAGGCAGATTATCTGTTAAACTGTGCCTGGAAATAGCCTGTATCATTTCGCCGATTCTGTCTATGGGATACCCTACCCTGTTAAGGTATTCATTGGCTATACATGCGCTTATCAGCTGGTGATTGCCCAAATCCTCCATTGTAAGACATTCTCTGTACCCTACATCATGCAAAAGACAGGCAATAACCAGGTCCTGCTCCGGAAGGTTTTCTGCCAGTGCCACCATCCGGGCATTTTCAGCCACTCTGATTGTATGCTCGTAACGATACAGCATGTCGTGCCTGTCCTCAGAGGGCTCCAGCATATCATATACAAATTTCTTAGCGGAATTTACGGATATGTCGTCTTCTCTGTGCTTATCCAGTATCGATAAAACTCTTTCCGAAAGAACGGTAGCAAACATTTAACCTCTCCTCAAATACTACTTAACCTCTATATTCAAACTTATTCATTACCTTACCGCATTCTATTTTAAACAATCCAGAATCATATTCTTTAATACTGCTGCCTTATCGGTCTGCTCAGCATATGTGGGAACATCGGATACCTTAGTGCCATCACCGTAGTATTCCTCACCGTCATCGGCAATATATACAGCCCATTCATTTGCAACGTACTGCTCAACGGATACTATTACATTCTTATCATAGTATATCCATTCCTCAATTGAAGCATCACACACTTCCCTTACATACCCTACAGCGGTTACTTCATCCAAATACTCAAGGTTATAATATCTTTCATCAAGATTATCCCAGTATTTTCGAGCATCCTTAG
>JAZUJC010000192.1:0-3930 GCA_045642625.1 Lachnospiraceae bacterium | reverse complement strand
TTTTCTTTTGCAAAAGAAATCAGGCTATTGTACTCATTATGCTACCGCCATGGTACTGCTGGCACGGTCCATGGGAATGCCGGCCCGAATTGTTCAGGGGTATTGTGTTCCCACAAAGAATGTAAATGAAGCTTTGGTTACTGGAAATATGGCCCATGCCTGGTGTGAAGTTTATTTTGACAATGTGGGATGGATTCCCTTTGAAGCAACGCCCGGGTATATTGAAAAAAGATACAGCTCCTGGCATGTTGTTCCGATTTCTGAACTTAACGGAAGCAAACCGCAGTTGACTTACCCTGAGTTTGGTAAGCATGACGACACGGAAGATATTCCGGCAGGCAGTGAAATTGTGGTGGTGTCCGATGAAAAGCATAACACAATTCCTTTTGACCTTATTGGGCTTGGAATTGGAATCACTCTGCTGATACTCACTTTCTTTTTCGCGATAAATGTATTGCTTAAGCGTTATATTTATAAAAAGAAAAACACTTCGGATAAATATAAATGGCAGATTAGTCGGTTATTTATTGTTCTTTCCAAATATGATCTGGCAAGAGACGAATATGAGACAATTACCGAATTCGGTGAAAGAGTTTGTGACCGTTTTGATAAGCAGAGCGAGGGCTTACATTTGCTGTTTGAAACATATGAAAATTTTTTGTACGGTAGCTTTGAAACAGACGACACCGAAA
Source organism: Lachnospiraceae bacterium (assembly GCA_045642625.1). GTDB lineage: Bacteria > Bacillota > Clostridia > Lachnospirales > Lachnospiraceae > UBA1258. Next base: position 3,238 of record JAZUJC010000192.1, on the reverse strand, counting down.
TAGAAAAAGTAATAGTTGAACGGGAGAGTCTTGTGTCCGGGTTAAAGGGGTACGGAAGGTTTATGGAAAAAATTGTCAGTATCTATTATCGATAATTTATGCTAATATAATTCAGATATTTATATTTTTATTGTGAGGAAGGTATGAAAAGACATAATATATTTAAAAAATTAGTAGCTTTAGCTATGGGAATTACTATGATGACAACATTGTTTCAAGGCAAAATTAAAGCAAATGCTGCCGGTGAATTAACCGGTCTTTCCTCAATGGAAGTAGTATCAATGATGGGAAAGGGCTTTAATATCGGAAATACACTGGATGCAGAGGGTGGAAAGTTTCACGATATAGTAGGCCATGAAACCTCCTGGGGAAATCCGCAGATTAATAAGGATCTGATTGACGGACTTGCTGCGGCAGGCTTTAAAACCGTGCGTATTCCCACAACCTGGTTTAGACATATTCATTCCACTGACGGAACCTACGATATTGATGTTGATTTTCTTGAAAGAGTTAAGGAAGTAGTTGACTGGTGCTATGACAATGATATGTTCGTAATTCTTAACGTACATCATGAATCATGGGTAAATGTTAAGGATATTGATACTTCTTATGTGAAGGTCGGGGAAGAACTGTCCCGTGTTTGGAGCCAGATTGCGGATTATTTTGCCGATTACGATCAGCATCTTATATTTGAGGGTATGAACGAGCCCAGGGCAAAAGGAACCGATTATGAATGGAACGGTACTCAGGCCTGTTACGATGCGGTAAATTACCTTGATCAGGTTTTCGTAGATGCAGTAAGGTCAAACGGAAAAGGGCATAACGGTGAGCGTGCGCTTATGGTACCCGGTTATGCGGCATCCAGTTCCGCAAATGTGTTAAATTCAATTGTTTTGCCTAAAACAAACGGTGTGCAGGATCCTAACCTGATAGTATCAACCCACTGCTACAGCCCCTATGAATTTTGCCTTACCGACAGTAAAAAGGATTTTAATCCCATGTCAAACGGTGATACTGCAGCCATCACACAGCTGATGAGGGACCTTAACAGCCTGTTTATCAGCAATGGTGTTCCGGTTGTAATCGGTGAATGTGGTTGTACCAATTCGTCAGATAATATTGACGCCAGAGAGGCGTGGTTTGATTATTTTGGAAAGATTACCGCTGAAAACGGCATTCCCGCTGTTGTATGGGACAACGGTGCCGGTGGAAAGTCAGGTGGTGAATGCCATAAGTATTTTAACAGAAAGACCGGTGAGGTTTTGGAACCCCGACTTGTAACAGCATTCATTTATGGTAAGCAGGTTATTGCCGAAGATACTATAATAGACTTTGAACCTAAAAAGACAGGTGATGAAACTGTTATCAAAACACCCTATGATTTGGGCTTTACAAGTGCTAAGTTAAGCAGTCAGGCAAAAATAAATCATACGGAAGGCGCTGCTCTTGGTTTTGCTCTTAAGGTTGATTCATATGTGGGCAGAGAAGCGTTATACGATTTAAGTGTTTTCAAGGGAAAAGAAATCAGATTTGTAGCTTATCTGTCGTCAAAAGAACCTAATACTGTATCAGTAAGTTATGTTTCCGGCGGAAATACCTATTCGGAAATTTCAAATATTTCAACTACAGAAGACTGGGTATTGGTTGGCGGAGATTTTGTTGTTGGAGATAATGATTACATTTCCTTTAAGGGAAGTGAGGATTCAGCTTTTTATGTAGATGATATGGGCATTTATATTAAAGATGAAAACGGAAACTGTGCCTTTGAGTTTGATGGCAGCGAGGGTAATTCAATGGTTCCTGCAGACATTGCCGATACCACCGATGAGACTCCTTCGGTAGAAGATACTGTTACAAAGCCGGATGCTATAGAGACAGTGCCTGATAATAAAAAGTCCGGAAATGTTTTGGGTGTAGTCGGTATTATAAGTGCTGTTGTCGTTGTAATAGCCGCTGCTTTAACTTTTTTGTTCAAAAAAAAACGATAAAGAAAGATAGTGGGAGGCCGGTAATGTTTTGCCCTAAATGCGGAGATAATTTAAGAGAGGGAGCATCCTTCTGTGATAAATGTGGATACAAATTGAACAGTAAAGCGGTTTCTGATAAAAGACCGTTTTTGGTGAGTATTATAATTTGCCTTGTAGCCATTATTATTTTGCTTGCTGTTATTATTTTTGCCAAGCCTAAGAATGAAAGTGAAGTGAGCAGCAGTACAAAGAATGAAGTCGCAATAAAAGAAAAGGATAATGGTGCCCCAAAATCCGAAAGCAGTGTGTCGGTTAAAAACGATCAGGATAAAGGTGCTGTCGAGAATAAGGGCAGTGAGGATAAGAAAAACAGCGTGAATGCGGATGAACTGTTTGAAGGTGTATCTGCACAACTGGTTTTACCAAGCCTTGAGAGCTTTTCTAAGGGTAGAATGACTATTGAATCCTATGAGTATTCAAAGCTTGAAGGCTGTTATGTTTGTAAGTTTGATGCAGGAACGGATACAGCGGTAATTAACTGTATTGCGGAATATAAGGATTGTCTGGCAAACTATGATTTGTCATTAATAAGCACCTTAAGTAAGTCGGACGGAACATATTCTTATACGGCATATACATTTCAGTATAACGGAAGCGCCGGCATAGAGCGTGATACAATTAATTATGATGACTGTGGTGATTGTACCATTTGCTTTTGTGTCGGAATTGATGATGGTGAGGCCTCCATCATTGCTTATGTTCCCGAAGGTGTTACTTTTGAAATAACCAAGGATAAAATGAAAAATTCATATTAGAAAGAAACGGGAGTGTCTTAGGATACTCCCGTTTCTTATTAAATACGCAACATATGAACATATATTTTAATAAATAGCACTTTTTGAAAAGATTTTTTAAACATTTGACCTTATATTTAGGTTATCAGAAATATATTAATAATATAAATAGGAGTGGAGTATATGGCACAGCAAAGAAAACCTTTAGTATCTCATATCTTTACAGCAGATCCTTCTGCACATGTATTTGATGGTAAGATTTACATTTATCCTTCTCATGACCTTCCTCACGAAGGTGAAGACAACGATAACGGTGATGAGTACTGTATGGAAGATTATCACATTCTTTCTCTTGATAATCTTGATGCAGAGTGTGTTGATAACGGTGAAGCTCTTCATATGAAGGATGTTCCCTGGGTATCAAATCAGATGTGGGCACCCGATGTTGCTTTTAAGAACGGTAAATATTATTTATAT
>JAZUJC010000191.1:0-4266 GCA_045642625.1 Lachnospiraceae bacterium | reverse complement strand
GCGTATGATTATGGAAGAGATTCCCTGGTTAAGCTTGGATATGACAGCATAATACTTGCCTGCTACGATTACCTTGCAAGCTCACAGTTATATTATGCCGGATATAAGAATGCTGCCGGCTCCTGGTATGTTGCCGAGGTTGAAGGTGGCGGAAACACATCTGATGTTGCCGTTGCTACCAGTGGTCTTGATAATCTTACCTTTGAAGATATGGGTGGTTATCAGGCAGTAAGGCTTACTGATGAAAACTGGAGCATTATAAAGAAAATCGAAGTATCGGCAGGACAGTATTTGGAAGATTATGATATGTTTTATCTGCTGGGTACCGATGTGCAGTTTAATGTTGATGACAATAATTACCTGGTAGCACAGGCACCCTCATACTGGCTGTCTTTAAATGAATATTTCCCCACCAGTATATGTGTAATGAGTGAGGATTATGATGACGGAAGCTGGTACGATGTTTATTATGTACCCGCTACAGTAAATGATAAGCCTGCTTATATCCGTGTCGACAGTACTTCCGACAATGTACAGGGTGTGGTATCCGGATATTATATTACCAATGAAATGGGCGGTGATACTGTTGATGATGGTCACCTGTTTGAGGCAAGCGATGTTATTCAGCTGTATGCTTATGTATTATATGTTGATTCTCTTGACACCCAGTACATAGCTATAGGAGATACATTTACAGGAGATGTTATCTACTCTGCATTTAAGGATATTAATTACGGTGATGACGATGTATATGTTTACTTCGATTTAACCGATGTTTATGACAATGTATACGAAACCGATATGGTTGAAGCGAGTAAATAATTAAAGGATAGTAGTAACACTGATAAGGTCTCTTCTTTGATAAGGGGAGACCTTTATTATGGGCAATGTAATAATGAAAAAAAGAATATTTTATACTGAAATAGCATACATAATAGGGATTGTGGTACTGGCTTTTGGTACGGGACTTATGGAAAGGGCTGATTTTGGCCTCTCCATGGTGGTGGCGCCTGCGTATCTGGTGCATTTGAAGGTATCGGAGTTTTTACCCTGGTTTAGCTTCGGAATGGCTGAGTATTGCCTGCAGGCGGTATTGATTGTTTTGCTGTCACTGATATTGAGACGCTTTAGGATTAAATACTTCTTTTCTTTTGTGACTGCAGTTTTTTACGGTCTTGTGCTGGATTTGTCATTATTGATAATAAGCTTTATACCGGGTGAGGGAATCGTGGCCCGTTTTATGTTTTTTGTGCCGGGAATGCTTTTGTGTGCTTTTGGGGTTTCTCTTTTATTCCACACCTATATTCCACCTGAAGCCTACGAGTTAATCGTTAAGGAAATAGCAGATACCTTTAAATTTAACATTACCAGAGTAAAAACAGCATATGACTGTACCAGCTGTGTTGTTTCGGTTATTCTTTCTTTTGTATTCTTCGGCTTTGGCAAGTTTGTGGGAGTGTACTACGGAACAGTAGTGTGCGCTTTGCTAAACGGTATTATAATCGGTATGTTCAGTAAGTTTACGGAAAAGAGATTTGAGTTTAAAAACGGTATAGAGAAAATGGCAAAGACTTTGGATTAGTTTGAAATATAATCCTTGTTTTGTGAGATAACAGAGTGCAAAAAGAATAATATATAAAATGTAAAAAGAATAATATACAAAAAAGGATCAAGAGCCCTTTACGGACTATTGATCCTTCCTTTTTTATTCTTCCAATGCATTTTTATCGCCCATAATGAACTGATTCTTTCCGGAGGTTTTTGCCTTGTAAAGGAACGAATCGGTGGCATTATAAAGGTTTTTGAATGAGATTCCAAGGTATGCGGGAAAAGCACCGGCAGAAAGGGTTGTATAACCGCCATAGCCCTTTTCTACCAGCTTTTCATCGAAGTACTTAAATATCTTTCCGAGCAGTGCCTCGATTTCGCTTCGGGTTATAACATTTCGGATGAAAATACAGAATTCATCGCCGCCGAGACGGCAGGAGAACAATCGCTGTTCACCATATTTTAGGAGCACCTCAGAAAGGCTCTTTAATACCTCGTCACCGCACTGATGGCCGAACTGATCGTTGACTCCCTTGAAATTGTCCATATCAAACATAACGAAGGTTCCCAGGCGATGGTCAAGTAAGTCTTTTTCAACAAGGGCCTGGAAGTGAGTTCTGTTATAGAGCCCGGTCAGTGTATCGTGAGTAGCAGCGAACTGTATCGATTCAATAGCTCTGTGATGTTCGGTGCTGTCAACTATTCGTACCATATAACCCAGTGTATAGCCGGCTTCTTCAAGAGGCTCTTTACTGAATTCGTAAATTCGATCTTCCAGGGTGAGGCTGTCTATTTCCTTATTGAGTATTTTCTTGATTATAGGGTGATTAAGGGCGTTGCTTCCATCGGAAATGTGACCGAGTATATCGAAGAAACGCTGATTTTTATATCTGACTATAAAGTTGGTGTCGACAATAAGGATTGCCTCGGTACCGTGATCAAGGACATTGGCGCCGCCAAGTATCTGCGAATCAAAAAAACCATACTGGATAAAACAAAGATACAGGCACAGGCCGGCTAAAGCAAAGCCGATGGCAGGTACTTCATAGCCTCCGGTCAGGCCGGAAAGGGTTAAAATGTAAGGTAACCAGCACAAAAGTGTAGAAAAGCAGAGGTAAAAAATACGTTTCTTCTGGTAAGGAGAGGCTGCCTTGTAAGCCTTAATACATACGGTAAATGCCCAAAATGTTATGGATGCAACAAATACCAGTACAATAAAGAACATTATGCTGTGGCCCAGAGCCGGTCGGGAAAAGGGACCGTCAGTATTGACACCGATGGATGAATAGAAGAGTCCGGTGCTTCTTGTGGTCATCAGCGAAAAGAGAAGAATAATCGACATAATGGCCATTGTGACATATGTAGCTATAGGTATTTTTATGTTGCACAGCAGAGAAACAAAAAATACATATGTAACAATCAGCAGCAGTTCACCACCGTACTGAGTTATGCAGGCGATAAATCCTCCTTCCGGTGTATCCGAAAGAATTTCCTCGATAAAGCCTAAAATATAGATCGCAGCACCGATTTCAAACATTACGACAGCAGTCTGTGCTTTTGAAGATTTTTTTCGGAGAGATAAAAACATCATTACCAGTGTTACCAGCAAGCCAATAACATGTATTCCCAAATATAAAACATATTGCCATGTATTCCGTCCCGGATTCGGAGGACAGGAGGCAGTCAGTAATAAGTTGTTTAGCATAATACCGTTAATCATTTATACCTCTTTTTGTCGTTAATGACATGACTGGGATATTTGTAACAGTTCAAAATCACATAGCCTTAATCTGTTACGATATATTAATTAATAATAGCATGTTTTAGGGTGAAAAAACAGAAAATCCCGACAAAAATGTCGGGATTGTTATTTATGACAATATAATTTCCTGCGGATAGTGAAATATGTCGTATGAACAATATGCAAACCGGTAATCTGAATAAATATTGTCCTTAAGAAAGAAGCATTCTGTCATTATCCAGTATTTCGCCGGTTCTTTGGCTGAACAGGCTCAATAAATCCGAGACAGTAGTGTTCTTTCTGTCTTCGGTCAAATCACATACAACCTGACCGTTGTTCATCATGATTGTTCTGTTGCCAAGCTTAAGAGCGTCACTCATATTGTGAGTAATCATCAGGCAGGTTATGTTATTTTCACTGACAACCTTTTCTGTAAGGTCCAATACCTTCTTGGCAGTAGCAGGATCAAGAGCCGCAGTATGCTCATCTAAAAGAAGCACCTTTGGTGGGTTAATTGTCGCCATCATAAGTGTAAGTGCCTGACGCTGTCCTCCTGATAACAGTCCAACTGGCTGACGCATTCTATCCTCCAGGCCCATATTAAGTTCAGCAAGCTTTTCCTTGAAAAGTTCGCGTTCAGCCTTGGTGATTCTTGAGAACCATCCTCCGCTTCCTGCTGCGAGAGCAAGATTTTCTTCTATACTCATTCCCGGAGCCGAACCCTTCATTGGATCCTGAAAAAGACGACCAATACTCTTGGATCTAATATGTTCCTCAACAAGAGTTATATCCTGGCCATCAAGCTCTATACTTCCAGTATCTGTTATATAAGTACCTGAAATAGCATTGAACAGGGTTGATTTTCCGGCTCCGTTGGAACCGATGATCGTAATAAAATCACCATCGTTCACATGCAGAGAGAAATTTTTAAGTGCTGTTTTTTCATTAATGGTTCCCGGATTGAAGGTCTTGGAAAT
>JAZUJC010000190.1:0-6809 GCA_045642625.1 Lachnospiraceae bacterium | reverse complement strand
TAAAAGAGCTTGAACTGGAGCCTTCAATGGTTCAGGTCGGTAATGAAATTACATACGGCTGTATGTGGCCTCTGTGCAACAGGCATTTTGGGCGACCTGAGGGCGCGGATGATTCATATTTTAACACTAACTTAAGAGATGTTCTTGCTGCAGGAATTAAGGCTGTAAGGGAGGTTTGCCCCGGAGCACTTGTAATGCTTCACCTTGACAACGGCGGCAACAATCAGCTCTACAGAGACTGGTTTGACGGATATTTTAAGTGCGGTGGTGCAGATTTTGATGTAATGGGTCTTTCCTATTATCCTTTCTGGCATGGCAATCTGGCTGCTTTGGAATATAATCTTAAGGATTGCGCCGAAAGATATAAAAAGCCCATGTATCTTGCCGAAGTATCCACAGGCTTTACCATGGAGGATTATGCCGGCTATGAGGGGCTTGCCCCTGATGAAAGAAAGGGTTACGCCACCAGACAGGAGCTTACCGAGAAGCTTGATTATCCAATGACAAAGGAAGGCCAAAAGGTTTTTATGGAGCACATAAACAGGATTCTTGAAAATGTACCCGATAATCTTGGCAGGGGCTATTATTACTGGGAGCCTGCATGGATTCCGGTACCGGGAGTAGGCTGGGCAACCTGGGAAGCTCTTGAATATACGGGAGAGAAGGGACCCTGCGGTAACGAGTGGGCCAACCAGGCACTGTTTGATTATGACGGTAATGCCCTCCCGGCATTAAGTGTCTGAAGGCAGTTGCTTGAATAGGATTAGCATTTGAATCAGGAAATATATATTTGAGTTTAGTAAACAGACGTCTTTTTCTTTTTGGAAGCAGGCGTCTGTTTTGTTTGGTAATTTTATCATCGAATCATATAATATAAGCAGCCGATGAATTCTTTTTAGAAACGGACGAAGGTGTAATAGTGGAAAAAGAAGTTTTGTTAAAATACAAAATGAACAGCAGGGATGAAGCGATTGGATTTTTAAAGAGCTTATGGAATGAAACTCCCGATTTGTGCCCTTTATGTGGCGGTAAATTGGATTTTCTGCACAAAAAGGCTAAAAAGAGTAATTGTGACTGGGTATGTACGGGCTGTGGCGAGAGATACGATACAATTAAGATGCTGAATCAGTTAAATGAGAGGTAAAACAGGTTCTTTTTCTTGTTATGAATCAGGGATTATGCTATTCTATACACAGGTGTAATATATAGTAAACGAGTATATCTATATATGAAAAATGCCGTTTGAGCACAGGCAATGTTACTACTTATAGGTAATGTTTTCGCTCATATTATCAGTAGCAGGATAAAAGAATCGTATGAAAAAGAAAAACGGAAAGAAAAGAATATTTGGCTTGGTTGCGTTAGGATCGATTGCAGCTCTTTTTGCAGGCTGTTCTTTTAAGCCCTCCAAAAACGAAGCGGATTGCATTTACGGCCCTCCGGAAATGCTGGATCCCTCGTACAACCCCGCCGACAATCAGGAAGAATGCATTTACGGTCCCCCTGAAATGTATGATCCCGAATTGAATGAAAATGATGAGATTTACGGTCCGCCCGAAATGTTCGATCCCGGATATAATGAGAATGATGAAATTTACGGACCTCCCGATATGATCGATGAGGACTGATTTCAGGATGCCTCGGAAAACGACCGGACATTGTTTTCCTTTATTGCAATTATTTTGAAGCGAGGCTACATTTGTGGGAGAAAACAGCGGCTTAAGCAATTTTGTTAAAAAGAAACATATGAGAGCGCTTGCTGAGTACAGAGACGAGACACTTCGTCCCTGCGCACAGTTGCGCTCTCTTTTTTTGGAATTAACGGTTCTTTGTAATGAGCACTGCAGGCACTGCGGCAGTCAGTGCGGAGATGTGTTTAATGAAAAGCCCTTGTCTCTTGAGGAATATAAAAAAATACTGGATGATGTTAAGCGGGATTTTGACATTACAAAGCTCCGTCTTTGTGTAACCGGGGGAGAACCCCTCCTGTATCCCGATTTCTTTGAGCTTATGGAATATGCCCATGAGCTTGGGTATACCTGGGGCATGACCACCAATGGTACGCTGATTACAAAAGAAACGGCTGAGGGCTTAAAAAAGGCCGGCATGTGCACTATCTCGGTTAGCGTCGACGGGCTAAAGGAAACTCATGACTGGTTCAGGGAAAGTCCCGGAAGCTATGAAAAAACCATGGCCGGCATTCAAAATCTTTTGGCGGTAAACGGTTTTAAACATGTTCAGATTACAACGGTGGTTCATCATAAAAATTATTCCGAACTGGAAGAAATGTATGACATTTTTTCAAAAACCGGAGTCCGCTCCTGGAGAGTTATAAACATTGAACCCATAGGAAGGGCTAAGGACAATCCTGATTTGATGCTTACCCGGGATGAGTATAAAGGGCTTATTGATTTTATCGAAAAGCACAGGTTTAAAGGATCCATGCAGGTGTCCTACGGCTGCAGTCACTATCTTGGCGTAGAGCATGAGCGGGAAGTCCGTAAGTGGTACTTTTTGTGTAATGCCGGAGTGTATGTGGCCAGCATTATGAATAACGGAAATATTACGGCGTGCCTTGATATTGAAAGGCGTCCCGAACTGGTGCAGGGTAATATACGAACCGACAGTCTTAAGGATGTTTGGGAAAACCGTTTTGAAATATACAGAAATGATTATCGAAAGACAGGGAAGTGTGCAAAATGTAAAAATTACAGATTTTGCGCGGGAGATTCCTTCCACACCTGGAATTTTGATAAAATGGAACCGAATATTTGCATGTATGAGATGCTTAAATAATAAAAAGTGATTTATAGTATTGCGGAAACAGTATGAAGAATAAGAAGTTTAAAACTCAGTTTGATGAAATAAGTGAGCAGCTTAAAAGCAGCGGCAAAATTGTTCTTTCTCCGGAGCGCTACAGGGAGGCCTTCGAAGTGGTCAGAGAATATTACAAGGACGATGCACTGATGAAATGGCTTGCGGGTGACTGCGATTCAGGATTTATTGCGGAAAAGCTGTTTAAAGTTGCAGTAGAGCTTTCAAAAGAAAGTCTGGTTTATTTTGACTCCGAAGAGAAAAACGCTATAGCCATATGGTTTTCTGCAGATGTAAGCCTGTTTAATATTTCCAAGGTTCTTAACAGCGGTGGCAGGGAGTTAATCAAAGCCGGCGGAATGTCATTTTTAAAGCGAATTCTTAAATATGAATTATATGCTAACAAGCTTAAGCACAAATATTCGGGGAAAAACTGCTGGCACCTTTTTGTATTTGCAATGAAGGATAGTGTTGCGGGGCGTCATTTGTATACAAGCCCAATGCTTGACAGTGTAGCCCGTTACTGTTGGGAAAGAAATATTCCCTGCTATACCGAGGTTAATACGGTGCAGGATATTGTGGAGCTTAAGCAGGCGGGCTTCCAGATTCGTGAATGGGGTGCAATTCCGGGTACCGATGTAAGTCACTTTGCATTAATATTGTAGTCCGGTTATTAAGGAATGAGTCGATAAAGGATATCAACATATGTATAATGCTTTTTTGTTTATTTTGATATTTTGTGCGCTGTCCACAGCCTTTTGTATCATAAAATATTTTACTCTTAAAAACATAACAAATTCAGGCTTTTTGGTGCCTACAATGTTCTGCTCTCTTATATATGCGGTGGGATATATTATGGAATTTACCTCCACTACATATGAGGCATCGAGAGTGAGCCTTGGCGTGGAGTATCTTGGCCTAAGCTATGTTGTAACCTGTTTTTTCTTCTTTATGCTTGAGTACAGTGAAGAGAAAGGCATACCAAGGCTGATTAAGGTGTTTTTGCTTGCGTTTGATACGTTAATTTTCTACCTTGTGGCTACAATGGACACAAACAGCCTTTACTATACCACCAAGGAATTTATGCAGGGCAAATACTACACCTACATAAATACCGATAAAGCATTCCTTTATTGGGGCTTTTATGTGGTGCAGATGTCAGAGCTTATTGCCATTTCGGTGATTCTTTTGCGTAAGAGCCGCCGTATGAAGCAAAAACATCGTAAGCGTATGCTGGGATTTTTGCTTGTTGAGTCCATTTTCCCCATCAGTGCGGTAGTACTGAATATATCGGGATTATTCGGAGAATTTGATATGGGTCCGGTAATAATCAGCATTACCATGATTATGATTTTTGCCACTCTTACAACCGGAAGACTTGTAGATGTTAAGGGCCTGGGTCTTGCCAGTCTTTATCAGAACTTAGGTGCCGGAGCGATTATCGTTGATGCGGATAAAAACTACATTACCAGTAATGTAACCGCAGACACTATTTTTCCCGAACTGTGCGGCTGGGGTGAGGGTGAGAACCTGTCCTCCCTGAATCTGGATTTTTGCGAAGGTTTCGAGGAACAGTATTTTGAGCGAAACGATCACTATTACGTAAGTAAATGTAACCGCATCTTTGATAAGGGCCGACACGTTGGATATATAGTATCTGTCAGTGATATTTCCGATGTACGCGAAAGAATCGAGGAAATGAAGGCGTTAAAAGAGGAGGCTGATGTTGCCAATGAGGCAAAGAGCCGATTCCTTGCAAATATGAGCCACGAGATAAGAACTCCCTTAAATGCAATTATCGGTATGTCTGAGCTTTCTGCAGGTGAGGAGTCTATGGAAGTGGTTCAGGACTATGTTGGGCAGATTAATTCGGCAGGTAAGATGCTGCTTGATATTGTCAGCGAAATCCTGGATATATCAAAAGCCGAGTCGGGAAAGCTGGAGCTTGTGCCGGTGGCCTACAATTTAAAGGAACTGCTCAATTCGGTTATTAATGTTATTAATATGCGTATCGGTGATAAGCCGGTTGATTTTTATGTAGATATCGATCCAAACATACCTGCTCATCTTGTGGGCGATGATGTTCGAATCAGACAGATATTTATGAACTTCCTTGGTAATGCCGAAAAGTACACTGATTCAGGCTATATCAAGATGAATGTGGATTATAAACGATGTGAAAAAGGTATTATGCTCATTGTGTCGGTTGAGGACAGCGGTCGCGGAATCAAGGAAGAGGATCTGGATAAGCTTTTCCAGGCATTTTCACAGGTGGATGTGCGCAAGAACCGCGGAATAACCGGTACGGGTCTTGGCCTTAGCATTGCATCAAGGCTTATAGAGCTGATGAACGGCAGTCATAATGTTAAGAGCAGCTACGGCGTAGGCAGTACCTTCAGCTTTGAGATTGAGCAGGAAATTGTGGATGAGACCCCTATAGCCCATGAAGGAGTAAGGGAAAGCACAAAGGTGACCAAGCGTGCTTCTTTCCATCTGTTTGATAAAGACAAGTCTGGTGTCGAATTAAAATTTGAAAGCGGTGAAAACGATAAGACCATATTCGGACAGGCCGTTGAGCAAAAGAAAGCAGCCGAGACACCTTCAAACAGTGATTCCGGTGCTAAGGAATCGCTTGCCAAATATCCTGAGGCCAAGGTGTTGGTGGTTGATGACAACAAGGTAAATGTTAAGGTACTTTCTGCTTACTTAAAGCGATTCGACATTGCAGCTCAGGCCTGCTACAGTGGCCAGGAGGCTATTAATATTATTTCCGAAAATGCCTATGATATGATATTCATGGACCATATGATGCCCGAAATGGACGGTGTTGAGGCTACCAGGCTAATCAGAAAGCTGGATGCTCCGTGGATTCCCCAGTTAAAGATAGTAGCCTGCACCGCAAATGTGGTAAAGGGAATAGAGGAACTGTTTTATGAATCGGGAATGGATGATATTGTTCCCAAACCTATTCAGATGGATTTATTGTCCGAGGTTCTTTCAAAATATATGTAATTATATGTACCACCTTAATGACGATGGATAATAGTCAGATAAGGTAGTATTTTATACCCCGATATGCTATACTTTTAGAAAAATATGAGGAGGAAAAACAAATGCCTGTTGCAGTTGGAATTATAGCCGGAGGTTTTATAGCTCTGGTTTTGGCTATTCTTTGCTGTATTTTTATTTTGCCTGAAAGCAAGAGAGCAAGATTGCCTATGTTTTTCAAGTTTTTACATGATTTATTCAATTTCAAGTTCCTTATCCTGGAGTACATTCTTAAGTTCTTTTATATGCTTTGTACCATTGGATGTATCGTTGTGGGATTCTTCCTGTTGTTCTCCGGTGAGAGCTACGGACGTCACTTCGAATCAGCAGCACCTATCGGACTGCTTCTTATAATCGCAGGTCCCATTCTTGTTCGTATCGTTTACGAGCTTGAGATGATGTTTATCATTACTGTATCCAATGTTACCAGCATTAAGCGTAAACTGTACGAAGAGGGCGCAGGAGAAAAGAAAAACATTTTTGCTGAATATAAGTCAGCAAAACCTGTTGCTCCGGTTGCTCCCATGGGTATGGGAAATGTACCCCAGATGGGTATGGGAAATGCACCTCAGATGGGTATGCCCGCTGCTCCCGCTAAGGTTTGCAGTGCCTGCGGCACTCCCAATAACCCTGCTTCCGGTTTCTGTGTAAAGTGCGGATGCAAGTTCTAAAGCTGAGGAACTGTGTGGATGCAAGTTCTAAAACTGAGGAACTGTGCTGATGTAAGTTTCAGCATTTGGAAACTGAGCGGATTTATTAATTAAAACTGAGTAAAGAAAATAAAACGCAGGATTATGCATAAACTTCGAAAATGAAGTGCATATCCTGCGTTTTTATTTGATTATAGATTATTTAAAAGTATATAAAAGAGTATTATCGTTTATCAAAGAGACGCCAATTGCATCTTAATTAATTGATACACAGCTGACGCTCTTAACTTCTCCCTG
>JAZUJC010000189.1:0-3434 GCA_045642625.1 Lachnospiraceae bacterium | reverse complement strand
ACCACGTGGAATTGTATATCCTTTTTCTTTTTTCGTTATAGGTAAATGTGGCCTATGTTTAAGAGCAATCGGTGTACTATTATCATCTGTCCATATTTTCATGGCTATGTTTTCAGGCTATGTTTTCAAGCCTTTTACCCTGCATTAAGCTTCTACCCTATCCTCTAGGCTTAAGCTTTAAATTTTCTAACCTATACCCCTAGCTAATCTCTTGCCTTAAACTCCCAGTACAAACTTCCGACTTAAGCCTCTATGCAAATCTCCTCGCAGGCTTCCTCACAAGCTTCTTCACAAGCCTCATCGCAGGCCTCTTCACATTTTTTCTTGCATTTCTTTTCACAGCCTTCACAGTCGCCATCCTTGCAGCACAGACACTTGTACACAACAAATGCTATAAGTGCAACGATACCTATTCCCGCAAAAATTTTTATTGCTTTCTTCATATTAATCCCTCGCTATACTTTCTTATTCTTTTTGCGCAAAAGTTCCAAAACTTCATGCAATGCAATTATTTGCTTAAACTATATCATCTTCATGCTATAATAACAATAATCAACCAATCAGATAACCTGCGTAGAATTACGCTATATTCAACTATCAGATAACCTGCGTAGAATTACGCTATATTCAACTGATCAGGTAACATGCGTAGAATTACGCAGCAATCAACAACTATTACAACGGGAGACTGGAACGATTATGTGGAAATGTGAAAAATGCGGAACCGAAAACAACAGCAAATTTTGCCGGGAATGCGGTGCCCAAAGACCTGTTGGTGAATTTACCGACTTTACATGTATTAAGCTTACAACCGGTAACAGTACCGCACAGAAAACCGTGTATAAAGCTCAAAAAACTGAGAACGGTGTCCACATAGAATATTACCTGATTCCCAGCTATGCTGCAGGAATGATGGGCATGATGTCAGCTTTGGGCGGCATGGGAATGATGTCAATGATGAACGGTATGACACCATCGGCAAACCCGAATACGACATATCCGTCAGGCGCTCCGGCCATCCCGGACGAACCCGCCAATCAAAAGACTATGTTAAAGAACTACGAAGCTTCCGCCGACGTATACAAGGATTTAGCCCGCTGTCTTTCAGCCTGCAATATTATAAGCTGGAATGGATTTAGTGGTCCAAGCCCCGCCGGAATGAGAGACGGAGGCGACTTTACCCTTCATGTCGTATTGGACGACGGCACTGAAATAAGCGCCTCAGGAACTAACAACTACCCTCAAAATTACAGCACCCTGCTTTCAGCCCTTCAACAGTTATGCATTGATTGAAATCCGATAACCAAACCGGACATTTCAGATGCCCTAACCCTTCAACC
Source organism: Lachnospiraceae bacterium (assembly GCA_045642625.1). Lineage (GTDB taxonomy): Bacteria > Bacillota > Clostridia > Lachnospirales > Lachnospiraceae > UBA1258. Next base: position 2,094 of record JAZUJC010000189.1, on the reverse strand, counting down.
GGCCAGTATTTGGCCAGGAACCTATGACCACCTTGAAAAAAGGTCATCGGACAGTTGGCTAAACCCCACACTGAAACCCAGTGGCGCTTTCTCTTTGTTGCGAGCTTAAACCTGATCAAGATTAGCTATTTCACTGATTATTAGATTGTACTCTTCGGTGACCTTTGCCAGCATTTCGCTTAAGTCGATTTGGGGCTTACCTCCGCGAAGCTCTTCGCAAAGGTCACTCGATGCCTTATAAAGACCTGAAAATCCCATGTTGGCAGAAACACCTTTCAGGCTGTGTGCCTGAGTAAAGGCTTCCTCGTAATCATTGCTGCCTAATGCCTCGTTAAGCTTTTTGTGCTCATCTCCGGAGGCAAATTTTTTAACAAACATGCCAATTATTTTTTCGCTGGACAGGCGATTTAACACCTCATCGTAATCGGCGTTTATTTTTCCGTAAAATTCCCTGATATTCATTATTAAACCCCATTAATTTTATCCAGTATTGTGGATACCACTACTCCCATATCCAAAGGCTTTGATATGTGACCGTTCATACCCGAATCAATTGCCTGCTTTTTGTCTTCGGCAAAAACATTGGCAGTCATGGCCACAATAGGCTTTTTAGCTTTCGCGTCGTCATCAAGAGCTCGAATTGCCTTCGTAGCTTCATAACCGTCCATAACCGGCATTCTGACATCCATCAATATAATATCAAAAGCGTCAGAAGAATGATTTACCACAAAATCCACTGCTTCACGACCGTTTTTAGCCGTTTCCACAGTTGCCCCAGATTCTTCAAGCAGCACCTGAGCCAGCTGAAGGTTAAAATCATTACCCTCTACCAAAAGAATCTTTATTCCTGACAAATCCGAAGCCATTTCAACTGTTCCGCCCATCTTACCGACAGGACTTTTATCGATTTTAAACGGTATTACCAGCGTAAACCGGCTTCCTACACCCTTCTCACTTGTCACGCTGATTTTTCCGCCCATTTTGTCCACAAGACTCTTTACTATTGCAAGGCCAAGACCGGTTCCCTCATAGGTGGTACGGCTGCCCCCTGCCTCCTGGGAAAAGGGTTCAAATATTTTATCAACAAAGTCGGCGCTCATGCCGATACCTGTATCATTAAACTCAAAGGTATATTCCACCACATCCGAAGACATAAGCTTTGATGTGCACTTCATCTCCAGAGTTCCGCCGGGTTTGTTATATTTTATACCGTTGGAAGCCATGTTAACTATTATCTGTCTAAGATGTAAAGCGCTTGAAATAATATACGGATGCTGCGGCTTCTGCCCGTCAATAATCATTTCCACGCCCACGTTCTTAGCCATAGGCTCTACCATAACAATGCACTGTTCAAACAGCTCATTAAAATCAACCGGTTCCTCGGGCAGAGAAACTTCTCCCGCCTCCAGCTTACTCATATCCAGCACATCGTTTATGAGCGAAAGAAGATGTTCCGAAGATATCTGTATCTTGTTAAGGCAGTCATCAACCCTTTCCCTGTCATCACTATGATCGATTGCTATCTGGGTCATACCCATAATCGCATTCATAGGTGTACGGATATCGTGCGACATATTTGAAAGGAACTGACTCTTTGCCTTGTTGGCCTGCTCAGCCTGTGATAAAGCATCCTCCAGCATTTTCTTTTGCCTGATTTCGTTTAACCTCTTTTCGGTAATATCCGTAAAAATAAAGTTGGAATAAATATGTCCGTTGCTGTCATGTTTAAAAAGAAGGCAGCGGGCACCGTAATATTCATCCCTCTTTACGCTATGAAGCACATAGTTGCACTCGGTAATCCCCCTTTCAAACAGTTCAAGTAACCCCTCCCGGGTCCATTCCCTGTCTCTGGTTTCGTTTTCAAATTCCACACCGTTTAAAAGAATTTTTTCCACAAAGTCGTTAAATGCAATCGGAACGCTTGCACCCATAGAGGAAATTGCCGGCTTGCCCGAATTCCAATATGGCTCCTCTCGTATAATGCCGTCAGTCAAATCCATGCTAAAGTGCATAATGGCATTCTTTAAGAGAGCGTTTCTAAACTGCTCACGCTCAAGCTCCAGCTGTATACGGCTGTTCTCAGCCTCCGTAATA
>JAZUJC010000188.1:0-12104 GCA_045642625.1 Lachnospiraceae bacterium | reverse complement strand
ACGATTACATCAGTGCAGTACTGTCTGTTCTTAAGGAATTCATCGATAGCCTGATCATCTATGCCGTTAACAATTCCTCGGGATGAAAGCTCTCTCATAAATTCATTCTTAGGCATCTGAGGACCGCCTTCAAAAGGAGCTATCATTCTAACTATACATGTCATATTATCCGGGGTAATGCTGACCTTAACAAATTCGGCGTCAGGTCTGGTATAAGAAAATGTAGTTTCCACATCGGTTATTTCAGTAGCAATCAATGCTTCCAGAAGAACCTTGGGATCATACATTACATTTTTTAACTGAAGATATTCAACAAGCTCTTCTTTTCGTATTGCCTGACCGCCATCGGTAGCCGGAAAAATACGAATATAAGCCTTGTTAGCTTTAGATACAATCTGAAAATATGAATTCATAATAACCCCCAATGCTCCTTACTGTGTAAGGATTCCCATATATTTACCCATCTTTTCCTTCATTTTCTGAAGGGCTCGTGTATGAAGCTGAGATACTCTTGATTCGGAAACCTCCAATGCATAACTGATTTCCTTCAAGGTAAGTTCTTCATAATAATACAGCAAAATTACCTTTTTCTCTTTGTCTGTTAATATTTCCAAAGAAGCAGCCAGCTGCTCCTTCAATTCACTCTTTTCAGGCGCCTCCTCGGGGCCTTCAAAATGTGAAGCCAGATTCTTTTCATTGGGAATCTCACTTCCCGATTCCATAAACTCGTTTAAGGATACCACATTGGTAACCTTCATCTGTGACTGCCAATCACAAAGCTCATCCGAGGAAATACCGATTTTTACTGCAATTTCTTCGTCGGTTGCCGGCCTTCCCTTCTCAGCCTCAACTTCCTTCATTGCACTGTCTATCTGTCTTTGTCTCTGGCGCACGGTTCTCGGTATCCAGTCCATCTTACGAATCTGGTCCAGGATCGAACCGCGAATCCTAAGACTCGCATAGGTTTCAAATTTAACATCTTTTGAAGGTTCAAACTTGTCTATAGCATCTATCAGGCCAAATATGCCGTAGCTTACCAAATCATCGTATTCTACGTTATACCCTAAATACATACTAAGTCGCCCCGCTACTAATTTAACTAACGGAGCGTACTCTAAAATGAGTTTTTCCCTTATTTCAGCGCTTCTGGATGACGAATACTCATCCCAAAGCTTCTTTCTACCCTGATCGTCCATGTATTACTCCATCCTTTAAGGATTCGGATTAGCTATCGATCCTTTCCCCCACCTCGTCAGGTGAAGGCTCCTTTTCGATTACCTCTCCTTCTTTTTCGATCTCTGCATTATTTTTTCTGTCAAAAGAATCCAAAATCATCTTAATAACAGAACCAATAAAGTAAAAAATTACCAGAGTCGCAAGTAAAGCAATAAGCATATCCATTAAAGTGTAATTACGATAATATGCCACAAGCGCAGTAACCAATCCCGCCAAAAGCATAAGAATAAGCGGCATTTTCTGTCTAGTCATTACTATATTGTCCTTTCGGGTTTTCCAACCGCACGAATAACATAATCACCGGTTTCCGGGTAAAAAATTACCGTTCTACCGAAATTAGCGCCGGTATCCTCAGCCAAAATCGGAATGCCAAGCTTTTTAAGCATCGCCTTGCTGGCCTCAACATTTCTTTCACCGACACGCACCAGATCCGATTTGTTCTGGAAAGCAAACATCTGAGCCCCACCGGCAATTTTGGCAACCATACGGCTTCTTTTTGCCCCTTCAAGCTCCATCAACCTTACCAGCTCAACAATACCGGTATCCGCAAATTTGTATATATTACTGTTCTGTCTTATGGCAGTAGAGTCCGGCAGCATTACGTGTGCAAGACCGCCAACCTTATTGGCGGTGTCTCTTATAGCTATGCCCACACATGAGCCCAGCCCCAAAGTAGTTATACTGTTGGGGCTAAGACACACCTTAAGGTCAGCCATACCTACCTTTATTAATTCACTCATACAACAATACCCTTACCTGTTTATTATTATTTAAATAAACAATCCCCTTAACCGATTCCCAAAGCGGCCAGAATCTTTGAATATGATTCCAAATCGGGCACAAGAATGAAATACCCGTCTAACTCATAATCGTCGGTAAACTGAGTCTGAATCATAAGAATCTTGTCACCCAGGGTTCCGAATTCAATCGCCGGAACGCTTAATATAGCACCGGCCATATCAATAGTTAAGTCAGGAACAGAAGGATAAATTGTTAAATTCGTAATCGTAGAAAGCGAATTTAAGTATGCTCCCGTAATAATGTTTCCAATTTCTTTTAATGCTGACATTTCGATTTCATTGAAATCTTCGTCAACAATTTCCATCCCCATCAGTTTTGAAACAAGGTGCCTTGCAGATTCTTTTTCCAAAAGAAACATAATACTTCCGGTTATATCACCTTCAACGCAAAGGTAAATACCGGCCATAATCTGCTCTTCGCCACCCATCAGCTCTCCAACATGGTTAAAATCAAGAAGTCTAACCTGCGGAACCTTCATATCTACCTTGCACTGAAGCATTTGAGCCAGGGCTGTGGTTGCATTTCCCGCACCAATGTTTCCAAGTTCCTTTAACACGTCGAAATACTGTTCAGACATGCTTTCCAATGTAATATCACTCATAAGCTCACTAAGAACCTCTCTTTATAAAGTTTGTTCCATTCCTATTCTGTGACTACAGCATTTAAGTCAAGTAATGAAATAAGTCCCTGATCGCACTTACCTACACTTACAACAAAGTTTGCATGCTCTGTGTTGGCATCTGCGGAAACCTTTTCAATCTGATCTTCTTCAAGGGTAACTACTTCTTTTACTTCGTCAACAACAATACCAATGGTACCGTGCTGCTCGAGCTTTAAAATAATAACTCTTGTATTTTTGGTATATTCTTCTTCCTCAAGTCCCATCTTAAGACGCAGGCTCATAACGGGAACAACCTCACCACGGAGGTTAATTACACCCTTTAAATAGCGTGCTACCTTGGGAACCCTGGTAATGTGAACCATACGGGTAATATTTTCCACATAAGAAATATTGATACCGTAAGATTCTTCTCCCAATTTAATAACTATATACTGAACACTGCCGGTAGAGCCGGCTACTTTCAATTCGTCCATTATTATGCCCTCCCTTAAATCAGTGCGTTTGCATCAAGGATTAATGCAACCTCGCCATCGCCAAGAATTGTAGCGCCACTGATAAACTTGCACTTACTAATGTACTTGCCCATGGACTTAATAACGATTTCCTGCTGACCGATAAGTTCATCAACTACCAAACCTGCAAGCTTGTCGCCCTTCTTAACGATAACAACCATAAGGTTGTCGTCGGGAGACTTTGAAGACTGTGTCTCAACTACATCGCTGAGTCTGATAATCGGAATTACATTGCCACGAAGTGTAATAACTTCCTTGGACTGTACGAACTGAATATCCTTTGCGGGAATATTTTCAATGGTCTGAATGGAGCCAAGAGAAATAGCATATTTTTCTTCGCCCACTGTAACCATAAGTGCCTGAATAATAGCAAGGGTAAGAGGCAGTCTGACACTCCAGGTACTTCCTTCACCGAGCTTTGTCTTAACCTCAACTTCACCGCTTAACGCTTCAATCTTTGACTTAACAACGTCAAGACCTACGCCTCGCCCCGACACTTCGGAAATCTTCTGAGCTGTAGAGAAGCTGGGCAGGAAAAGAAGGTCGATAATCTCCTTGGAGGACATATTTTCAGCCTGTTCGGGAGTAATTGTTCCTCTTTCAATAGCCTTATTCTTAACCTTTTCAACATCAATACCGTTACCGTCATCTCTAACTTCAATGACAACGTTGGTACCGTCCTGATAAGCATCAAGGAAGATTGAACCAACTTCGGGCTTTCCTCTTTCCTTACGAAGTTCAGCTGACTCAAGACCGTGATCGGCAGCGTTTCTTAAAAGGTGCATAAGAGGATCACCGATTTCATCAACCACGGTACGGTCAAGCTCTGTCTCTTCACCGGTCATATACAATTCCATCTTCTTACCAAGAGACTTCTGAAGGTCTCTGATCATTCGAGGGAATTTACTTACTACACTTTCAATAGGAACCATTCGAACCTTCATAACTGATTCATGAAGGGAAGTGGTTACACTTTCAAGATATTCAATATGCTCAGCATATCCGTCTCTTTGAGTGCTGTCTGCTGTGCTTGTTGCAGATACCAGTGAGTTCTTTGCAATAATCAACTCACTTACAAGGTTCATAAGTGAATCGAGCTTTTCGATATCAACACGAACCGTTCTGTTAACAACAGGCTTTGAAACTGCTTTCTTTTCACTCTTTGCAGGTGCATCTGTCTTAGCGGGAACAGCCTTTGTTTCAGGCTGTTTCTCCTCAACAGCGGCAGGGGCTTCTTCTTTAACCTCCGAAGGCTCAGCATCGGCAGCTCCGACTGAAGCGAAATCAGCATCTGTCATTTCAGCACCGATTGCACCGGAAATTTCAGAAACGTTCTTTACGGAAGCAATAATGTCATCGAGAGGATCTCCCGATACAGGAATTACACTGAAATCAAATTCAAATTTTTCATCCTCGATATCCTGGCTTGAGGGATTTGAAACGATAATTTCACCGTGCTCCTCCAATGCCTTGAATACAAGGAATGCTCTTGCAGCTTTAAGAATACAGCTTTCCTGAATAGAAACGGTAAGTCCGTAGAATTTCTTTCCGTCTGCCTTGGCAGCTTCATAAAGACTCTTTTCAACGTCGGTAAGCTTAATTGATCTCCACTTTTCACCATCGTTGGCTTCAGATGCAGGTGCTGCAGTCTCGGCAGGAGCCTCTGCCTTAGCCTCAGCCGGAGCTTCTTCTGACTTTCCGTTAAGAATTGCATTTAATTCCTTAATCAAAGGTTCATTGTCATTGGTACCTTCATCAGCGGATTCCTGAATAGAGGTTGTATATTCTTCAAGTGCATCAAGGCACTGAAAAAGAATATCGATCATATTGGGCTGAACCTTAATATTGCCGTTTCTTACTTCGGAAAATACATTTTCCATATCATGAGTAAGATTCTGCATACGCTTATATCCCATTGTTCCTGCCATTCCCTTTAAAGAATGGGCAGCACGGAATATTTCGTTGATTGTGTCCATATTTTCAGAATCCTGTTCAAGTTCAAGAATCTGAGTGTTAAGACTTTGTAAGTGTTCCTTTGTTTCATCAAGGAAAATCTCTAGATACTGGCTAACATCCATTTTTTATTACCCCCACGTTCATAATGATTTCCTGGGCAACCTGTTTAAGAGTAACTACCTGATCGGAAAGGCCTGCATTAAAGGCACTTTTCGGCATACCGTAAACAGTGCAGGAATCTTCGTCCTGTGTGATTACAAATGTTTTTTTGTGTTGTTTAAGATACGCGATTCCTTTTGTTCCATCGGCTCCCATGCCGGTGAGTACAACGCAGACAATTCTGTCGACATTGGATGTAGCTAGGGATTCATACATATAATTTGCGCAGGGCTTAACGCCTTCTCTTGAAGGTTCATCACTGTAACGAATCTTGTATTTTCCACCAACGGTATCAATATTTAAATGTTTACCGCCCTTGGAAATATATACATGTCCGTTTTCCAGAACCTCTCCATCCACAGCTTCGGAAACCTTTATTTCGCTAATGGAATCCAAACGCTCTGCCAATGAAGCCGTAAAGCCTGCGGGCATGTGCTGTACAATAACAACCGGTGCCTTAAGCGATGCCGGAAGAAACGGAATAACATCCTGTAATGCCTTAGGACCTCCTGTGGAGCTTGCCAAAGCAACTATCTGGTTATTCAGCCCGCCTCTAGTAGATTTTAACGCCAGCTCTGCAAGCTTGTGGTTAGCCTCTCTAAGTGACGAACGATCAACTTCCTTGGCGCTGAAATCTGAAACCTTAGTACTGCAAACCGCATCCAGAATCTCCATTAAGCGAACATTGAAGGTGCCGTCCTTACAGTCAAAAGCACTGTCGGGCTTGTGAACAAAGTCAATAGCACCTAAGCTTAACGCATCAAGAGTAGTCTGTGCCCCCTCCTTGGTATCTGTACTGGCCATAACAACTCTTGCGGGAATTTTCCGGTCTCGAAGCTCCTTTAAAAGCTGAAGGCCGTTCATCTTGGGCATGTTAACGTCTAAGACTACAGCGTCATATGTTTTTCTCATCAGAAGCTCTAAAGCTTCCTCACCGTTCGTTGCACGATCCAACACATGGAATCTCGCATCTGAGTTGATTATATCACAGATGACCCTTCTCATAAGTGCAGAATCATCAACCACAAGTATATTTTTCATCAATTTACCTTCTTTTGACGTTAATTTTCAGTTAATTTAGTGCAAAATCACTAATTATTTTGCTTTATTTCTTCTTATACGACGTTCTTCTTCAAAAATGAACTTAATAATCTCTTCACGAACATCATTTTCAAGGTTAACATACTGAACACGATGCTCGAATTCGCCGGGGCGGTTTGCCACTTCCTTTACACTCAATACCTTGCCTACTACTTCGTAGTCCTTGGCAACACCGTCATTAACAAGCTGATAGGTGCAGTAAATCATACTGCCCTCTTCGTAATCGTAGTCGGAAATGAAGCGAATTCCGCCACCGCTGATATCTACAATAAGGCTTCTTCTTAAAGGAAGGCCGGGCACCAGAAGAACCTTGTTTGCCTCTACAGCATGAATTTCCTCGGATTTCAGCTCTCTTGTCTTCATATCAAGAACACAGCTGAAACGATAGTAATCTCTTCTCTGATGCTTTCTTAAATTACTGGTAAGTTCAAATACAAGAACATATACGTTGTTGCTCTTATAACGGTCAATAATTCGTGCAAAGCACTGATACAGCCCCATTGAAGTATAGAAGCAAAGTTCATATTCACCATCAAGCGGAAGAAGAATGAGCTTTGTTTTTTCCATAGGCATAATTACTTCAAGCCTGTCATCGCTTAAAACATCATAAACTCTTGAAGTATATACTTTTTTTACATCGCTTCCCTCACTGGCAAGCCTGTCTACAGCCTGAAGATCGATTTTATCTCCCGCAAATACATATTTTGATAACATCTATTTGTTACCCCCTATTGGTTATTATTGGGTGCAAATTTCTTACCCGATACAATATGTGAAAAGAATGCAGCCATTCCCCTCTTTTTAACATTAACGCTTGTTTCTCTGTTCATAAGAGTTTTGGCAATCTGCTCATAGGCTACTGCCGATTTGGCGTTAGGTGTCTGAATGGATACCGGCATCTGCTGCATTACAGCCTTATTAAGAGCCGAATCCTCGGGAACTGCGCCAAGATAGCTTAGCTGAAGCTTTAAATATCTTGCAACAACCGCGTTCAGCTTATTAAACAGTGCCTGACCCTCCTGAGCATTCTCAACTTTATTGGTAATCACCTTAACCTGTGAGTTGTCCGGTGAAAAACGGTTATGCCTTGATAACGCTTTTAACAGCGAATAAGAGTCCGTTATGGAAGTCGGCTCAGGGGTTGTTACAAGTAATATTTCACCGCTGGCAACCAAAAATTCCAAAACCGCATCCGAAATGCCGGCACCGGTATCAACGATAATAACATCCGTAATGGCATCAAGTTCAGCGAGATTCTGGACAATATAGGCAAGATGTTCTCTGTTTAAGTTGCTCATGCCCGCAATTCCGGAACCACCCGAAATGAAGCCTACCTCATTGGGTCCCCAGGTAATAATATCCTTGATATTCATACCCTGATAAATCAAATCAGCCAGATTGTGCTTGGGTACCGCACCAAACATAACCTCTATGTTGGCAAGGCCAAAATCCGCATCCAGTATTATTACTCTCTGTCCCATTTTTCTAAACTGTATGGCCAGATTGATGGAGGTGTTGGATTTTCCTACTCCACCCTTTCCGCTTGTTACGGTAATAACCCTGGCAACCGGTCTCGGTGCAATATCCCTGGCTTTAATAATATTTCTTAACTGTTCGGCCTGATCCATTATCGCTTACCTCCCAGAAGATTTTTTACCGTACGCTGTGCATTGAATTCCTCGATATCATCGGGAACATTCTGTCCACAGGTAATATATGACAGAGGCGCTCCGGTATAGAGCTTCAAATTAAGAAGATTGCCAAGTGCGGTAGTCTCATCAAGCTTTGTAAAAATAAGCTTAAACTCTGTTATCTGAGCATACGCATCGGCTATACTCTTAAGGTCTCTGTATTTGGTAGTCGAGCTTACCACAAGGTAAACCTCTTTTTCCACTATTCCGTCAACGGAGTGAATAAAATCACCCATTATATTTTTCTGCTCACTGTTCTGGTGAGAATGGCCGGCTGTATCCACCAGCACATAATCGAAGTCCCTGAAATCGTCCAGAGCCCCTTCCATCTCTTCTATTGTATATATGATACGGAAAGGCACCTCCAAAATATTGGCATAGGTTCTAAGCTGCTCGGCAGGTGCAATTCTATATGTATCGGCAGTTAACAATGCAATTTTCTTTTTCTGCTCAACCGAGAACTTTGATGCAATCTTTGCAATTGTAGTGGTCTTTCCGACACCGGTAGGACCCACAAAGAATACGAGCTTAGGGCCCTTTTCACCGGGTGAAATAACATTGGGCTTGCCAAACTTAAGTATCATTTTCTGGTATATTCCGGCCAGTGCCACATCAAAGGGTGTACCTACCTTGGTGGTCTTTCTTGTCTCATCAACTATGGCTGAAGCATATTCGCTGTTAACCTCATTGTCTTCCAATGTGGTTTCTAAAACGTTAAAGAAAGTCTCCAGCTGTTCATCAACTTCCTCGGGCTTTTCTGCCTCTTTGGAAAGGTTCTTATCAGGTTCCTTTTCTTTGTCCTTTTCCCTGTCCTTCTTATCGGAATCGGGAGACAGTTTACCCTCTAACAGGGTCTGAAGGCTCTCGATTTTTTCTTCCAGAACACTGCTTTTAGAAACAGGCTTTTCGTAAGTGGCATTTTTCATGTCTTCACCGTTGCCGTCAGCCTTTAACAATGAAGTGGACGGTCCTACGGTTCTGTCAAAACGATCTGTTTTTTCTGCCTTCTCAACTATGGAATTTACCTTGCCCAGAGCCTCGGTGATATTGCGCACATTGGCCTTCTCCTGGATAGCCCTGTCGGTATCGTCTTCAAGAGCAACAGTAACCTCCACAACCTGAGGCTTTAAAAAAGAAAAGAGACCCTTCTTTTTTACGTTTCTCACGTTCATAATAACAACGTTAACCCCAAGTTCCTTTTTGGCAACTTCTATTGCTTCACTTTCTGTTTTTGCCTGAAATTTCTTGATTATCATATTTCACCCTAAGCAGTCACCATTCCCACTGACTGTAACTCTACATTTGATTCTATTTCATTATAACTTACTACAACCAAATCTTTGTAATAATCTTCGGTTAATCTTTTGAAATACATACGCACAATAGGCGATGTGATAATAATCTGATTTTTACCCAAATCATCCAGCTTTTTAAGCTCTTTTCCCGTTGAATTGATAATTGCCTTTGTCTTCTCGGGATCCAAGGTAAGATATGCTCCCTGCTCGGTTTGCTTAACACTTCCCATAATCTCCTGCTCAAGCTTGGGATCCAGCGTAACCACGCTTGTGGTTTCGTTCTGCGGGAAATATTTGCCCGAAATCGAACGTTTTAATGCCTGCCTTACGTATTCGGTCAAAATATCCGTATCTCGTGTAGTGGCGGGATAATCAGCAAGAGTTTCAAACACGGTAAGAAGGTCTCTTATGGATATACCTTCTTTTAACATGTTCTGAAGAATCTTCTGTATTTCACCCAGTGACAAAAGCTTGGGGAATAATTCTTCCACAACAGAAGGATTGGATTCCTTTAAGTTGTTGATAAGACTCTGAACATCCTGTCTTGTAAGAAGTTCGGCAAGATGCTGCCTTATTATTTCGGTAAGATGTGTCGCAATTATGGAAGGCGGGTCAACAACCGTATAGCCAAGGCTTTCCGCTCTTTCTCTCTGTCCTTCGGTTATCCACACCGCAGGCAGATGGAAGGAAGGCTCAAAGGTGGGTATACCTGTTATTTCATCCTCCACATATCCGGGATTCATGGCCATATAATGGTCAAAAAGAATCTCGCCTTCACTGACCTGAATACCCTTTATTTTTATAATATACTGGTTGGGATTAAGCTGAATGTTGTCTCGCAAACGAATAATCGGAACAACAGTACCAAGTTCCAACGCAATCTGTCGCCTTATCATAACTACTCGGTCAAGTAAGTCACCGCCCTGACTGACATTGGCCAAGGGGATAATACCGTAACCGAATTCAAGCTCTATGGGGTCCACCGAAAGAAGGGTGTTCACATTCTCAGGCTGCCGCATTTCCTGGGCTTCCTGTTCTTCGGCCTGAACCTCTTCTTCTATACCCGCAGTTTCAATAGAGCCCTGCATTACTCTTCCAAGTAAAATAAGCCCGAATCCAAGAACAAGAAACAGTAATGTAGGAAGGGGAGTAATAATACCCAAAACCGCAATAACCGAGCCTACAATAAACAATGCCTTGGGAATACCGAAAAGCTGCTTAACCATTGTGTTACCAAAGTCATTGGCATTTGAGCCCTTGGTAACCAGAATACCGGTAGACAAAGATATAAGCAGTGAAGGAATCTGGGAAACAAGTCCGTCACCGATGGTAAGTACTGTATACTTATCAAGGGCCTGGCTGATTTCCATTCCCTGAGCCGTTACGCCAAGTGCAATACCGCCCACAACGTTAATAACCGTAATAATAAGGCCTGCGATTGCATCTCCCTTAACGTACTTAACAGCACCGTCCATGGAACCGAAGAAAGAGGCTTCAAGCTGAATTTTTTCTCGCCTGTTCTTCGCTTCTTCGTCTGTTATTGCGCCGGTATTCAAATCGGCATCAATAGCCATCTGCTTACCGGGCATAGCATCAAGTGTAAATCTTGCGGATACTTCGGCAACTCGTTCAGAACCTTTGTTGATAACCATGAACTGAATGAGCAGCAAAATAAGGAATACAATAACACCAACCACAAGACTTCCGCCGCCTACAAAGTTACCGAAAACCTGTACAACGGTACCGGGATTACCTGTAGTCAGTATCAGCTTGGTGGACGATACGTTAAGGGATATTCTGAATATGGTTGTAAAAAGAAGCATGGTAGGGAAATACGACATATCAAGTACTTCTTTTGAAAACATACTCACGAACAAAATAAGGAAAGCAATGGAAATATTAATACCAAGCATCACGTCAAGAAGGGAGTTTGGTATATTAACAATCATCATTACAAATGCTGCCAAAATATATAATGCAACGCCTATATCAGCGCCTCTTGCCTTAATATTCATACCAAGTCCCTCCTTTCCTTATTTTTCAACAGCCTGTCTTGTTAATTCAGGCACAATATTTTCGAATTAAGCCTTACCCTTAAGGTGGTATACAAATGCCAGCACTTCGGCAACCGTCTGATACAGTTCCGGAGGAACCATCTCACCTATTTCGACGTTGGCATAAAGCATTCTGGCCAAAGGCTTGTTTTCAACGATTTCTACTTCATTTTCCCTGGCAATCTCTTTGATTTTCTGTGCCACATAATCGGCACCCTTTGCCAGCACCACAGGCGCATCGTGAATTTCGGCATCATACACAATGGCCACAGCATAGTGTGTAGGGTTTGTGATGACAACGCCTGCTTTAGGCACATCCTGCATCATACGTCGCCTTGATGCCTGCATCATTCGCTGCTTAATTTTACCCTTTACCTGAGGATCACCTTCCTGCTGCTTATATTCGTCCTTAACTTCCTGTTTGGTCATTTTAAGGTCATCCTTATATTTCCAAAGCTGATAAGCATAATCCGAAAAAGCAATAATTAGGTATGCCGCCGAAATACGAAAGCCCAGATTAATAATCAGCGAAAAAGTATTGCCAAGGCCGGTATTCAGGGTAACGTCATACAGTAAAAAGAAACTGCCTGCATTGTCTTTTAAATACGAATAAGCCACCCATGAAATAATTACTATTTTCAGGATAGCCTTCAATAATTCAACTATAGCTTGTTTTG
>JAZUJC010000187.1:0-2451 GCA_045642625.1 Lachnospiraceae bacterium | reverse complement strand
GAAGTCATAATAAAAGCCATCCTCTACGCTGGGTCCGATTGTAACCTTAGCATCGGGGCGAAGTCTCTTAACTGCTTCAGCTAAAACATGAGATGTTGTATGTCTGATAACAGGTAACGCTGCGGGATCTGTAGCGGTAATGATATTGAGAGTTACGTCTTTGTCAATAACTGTTCTAAGATCAACTACCTTTCCGTCTACTTCGCCTGCACATGCTACTCTGGCAAGGCCTTCTGAAATGTCCTGAGCGATTTCATATACGCTCTTTGCTTCTGCGTACTCTTTATATGAGCCGTCTTTTAAAGTAATTTTCATATATTTTCTCCTTTCGGTTTTGTTCATGGATATAAAAAACCCTTATATGCCTGACGACATATAAGGGTGCATTGCACGGTTCCACCTTATGTTTAACTCTTAACCCTTAACGCGGGATACGATGTGAAATACTTGGCCTGTCAAATCATTAAAACCTGACAGAAGCGGTTCCTCCACACAACTCGGAAATGGTACCCTGTGGCCATCAATAAGGAAATTTCACCATTCATTCCTCTCTCTGAAAATCCAGTATCACAGGACATGTTTTCGTCAAAGTCTTTATATTAAAAAAGATTATAGTATCTTAACGCTTTTTGTCAACATATTATTTCTAAGCGTATACCATCCCTGCCATTCACTCTGAAAAGCAGGTGATTTATTCGATGATATTCAGCGAAAATCCAATATATTCACATAACCAGAAAATGCCTCTGAGCCAAATCAGCACACCCACTGCATTTACCCAGTATCTAAGCTCCGGTCTTGCTTTAATGAGCCTGAGCATCAGTGATACTGCAATTACAATAAGCAGTGCCAAGGTACCAAAGGTTGCCCTGTCGGGGTAATGAGGTGACAGTACCATGGCTCCCCAGGATACTACCGACAGCGCAAAAAGAACCACTGTGCGGGTATCAAGCCTGTTTTTTAATACCGGATAATAAATAATTGCAAGCAAAATCACCAAAATCAGTGCAGGGTACAGATAATCCACACCGGCTCTTCCCTCTGAATATGCTCTGTTAACAAGCTTCCAGACAAGAGACTTATCACTGTTTGCATCTGCAACCATTTTACTCCTTACAAAGTTACCGGGAGCCAGTATGCAGGCTGCCGATCCGGCAAAAGAAAAAATACTGCCAAGAATCATCCAGGCTCTGACCTTTTGATTCTTTCTCCGTAAATACCAGATAACAAACACCGACAAAACCCATACACTGGGCCCCATATTTTCGTTGCTCCAGCCTGCAAGTATTGCCAGCGGCACAATCCAAAAGGTTATTCCTGTAAGGGGCTTAGGTGACATAGCCTCTTCTTTGGATTCTTTTCTAAATTCAAGATGATCTTCAGGCAACTCCCGTATATAACAGTAAATAAACAAAAGAATAAATACTGTTATATAAAGATAATTGGCACTGCCCGACTGCCAGTACATACTCATCATCCAGCTCGCATTAAGGCCGTGAAGCATTCCCATAATAACCGAGATATAAAAGGCTGACCGGGCTGTTCCAAACCCTTTTGCGCCGTTTGTATAATCTCCGTTACCGCTTCCCATAAGATTTCTCGCAACCAGCAGGATAATCATGGAGATTAGCCCGGTAAACACCACGTTCAGCACATTGTTTGCGGTTTCACCCAGCAAAATAGTGAACTGAAGAATAGTGTGGGTCATGCTCCTGCCGCCCCAGTTAAAATAATGCCACACCTGGCTTTCCCAAACATCCGAAGCGGAAGCAATGGGAGCAGCCGTTGCAGGATCAAATGTAGCCATATCTGACAAGGACAGGTTAGTGGAATACCACAAATCGTCCAGCATATAAGGCACAAGCTTATGTGTATAGGTGATAATGGCAATCGTAATCGCCAGCATCAAAAAAGCGATAGTATTTTCAAATAAATTTTTCTTTTTCATTTATTCAACCGTAACACTCTTTGCAAGGTTTCTGGGCTTATCAACATCCAAACCTTTTGCTACAGAAATATAATAGCCCATTAACTGAAGCGGTATTACGGCCAGGCTTGCTGCAAAGTGTTCGTCCACATTTGGAATGTAATTTACAAAGGGAGCTACATCTTCAAGCTCGTAATTGCCGTAAGTGGTAAGCCCCATAAGGTAAGCGCCGCGGGCCTTACACTCTACCATGTTGGATACGGTCTTTTCATAAAGTGACTTCTGTGTCAGCACACCGATAACCAAAAGATCCTTTTCAATCAGGCTTATGGTTCCGTGCTTAAGCTCTCCTGCCGCATATGCCTCGGAATGAATGTAGGATATTTCCTTCATCTTGAGTGATCCTTCAAGGCTTATTGCATAATCAAGACCACGGCCAATGAAAAATACATCCTTGGCGCTTGAGTACTTAGCCGCAAACCACTGAATTCTTTCCTTGTCAAAGTCGGATCGTAGCCATGTCG
>JAZUJC010000186.1:0-3954 GCA_045642625.1 Lachnospiraceae bacterium | reverse complement strand
AGTTGTTATTTGCCTGTTTTTTGTTGTTTTACCCTTATATTTTAAGGATGGTTACAATAATATAGCCACAAATAAGTATTTGTACATGATGTCAGCGGGTAAGCTGGTGGCCGTTTCGGCTACGGTACTTCTCTTTGTCAGAATGTTTTTATGGGGCTATACAAAAGAAGAACTGGCAAAATATAAGAGCCTTAGGTACACAGATATCTGTGTTTTGGCTCTTGCGCTCTTTTCTTTTGCATCCTATTTTTTTTCGGAATTCAGAAGTGAGGGCGTGGTATACGACAACATGCCGTCATGGTTTGTAGAAGGTCCCTTTTGGGGAACAAAGGGCTGGTATATGGGCCTTGTTTCCTATCTTTTGTTTATATTGTTATATTTCATTATTTCCAGGGCGTTGATATATAACCGTGTGGTGTTCATTCCGGTTCTTGCAACATCAGCGGTTATCTGCCTCTGGGGTGTCTTAAACAGATATAATATTTCCCCTATCAATATGAACTATGATTATAAAAAGGGTTCGTTTTTGGCTTCTCTTGGAAATATCAACTGGTTTGCAGGCTATACATCGATTATCTGTCCTCTTGGATGGGGACTCTATGTGGGAACCAAAAAACTGTGGCTCAAAATTATTTTGTTTATAGTAAATACTCTTTCTTTCTATATGATATTTGTTAACCAGTCGGACAGCGGAGTATTTTGTACGGCCGTGGTTTTTGCGGTATTGCTGGGATATTCGATTTATAGCTATGAGCGAATTCTTTCTTTTGCCGAGCTAATGATTTCAATGCTGATTCCATCGGTGCTTATCGGTGCTTTTGAGGCAGCAGGGATAAAACGATATGGCGCTGCAGGTATTATTGACAAGTTTCACGGTAAGTTTTCAATTATTGTGTTCGTGTTAGTAATTGCTCTTTATATAGCAATATTACTGATAAAGAATAAAGTCAGGCTTCCTTTTAAGGTTATCAGGAAAGCATATTGTATTGGAGTGGCTGCTCTGGTTGCGGGCTTTATAGGGTTTATTATTATAAATACCGCGACAAAGGGTGCACTTGTTCCGTTAAAGGGCGAGAAATCAATGGTATACTTTAACGGTCGGTGGGGAAGCAGCAGAGGATATACCTGGACTTACGGGCTAAGGACCTTCGGAGAGATGAATTTCGGCGGAAAACTGTTTGGTTGCGGGCCTGATTCTTTTTACTTCGAGTTGAAAAATCATGAGGCGATATTTAACGACTGTAACGAGGTATTTAAAGGTGCAAGGCTCACAAACGCCCACAATGAGCTGATAACACTGCTTGTAAATATTGGATTACTGGGCACGGCAGCGTTTATCG
Organism: Lachnospiraceae bacterium; assembly: GCA_045642625.1. Lineage (GTDB taxonomy): Bacteria > Bacillota > Clostridia > Lachnospirales > Lachnospiraceae > UBA1258. The sequence goes on along the minus strand of JAZUJC010000186.1, from coordinate 2,614 downwards.
GAGCAATTGTTACCGGTATCAGAAATTCCTTTAGGAGTGCAAAACAGAGCCCGGAATACATTGCTTTTGGGCTGGCGCTGATATCCTACACCGCAAATAACTTTTTCAGTTTTCAGCAGGTTACAAACACACCGTTTCTTTTTATGGTGCTGGGGCTTGAAGGAGCAGCAATCGCAAAGCTTCACGAAAGCTCGGTATCATTGACAAAAACCCCTACAGGGAATACAATTCATAAAGGCAAAAAAAGAGCTAGGAGATAAAAAAATGGCAGACAAGAAATTGGTTGAAGCAATTACTTCCATGAGCGAAGATTTCGCACAGTGGTATACAGACGTCGTAAAGAAGGCTGAGCTTATTGACTACTCAAACGTTAAAGGTTGTATGGTTATTAAGCCTGCAGGATACGCAATCTGGGAAAATATTCAGCATGAGCTTGACAGAAGATTCAAAGAGACCGGTGTAGAGAATGTTTATATGCCTATGTTCATTCCCGAAAGTCTTCTTCAGAAGGAAAAGGATCACGTTGAAGGTTTTGCTCCCGAGGTTGCTTGGGTAACACACGGTGGTCTTAATCCACTTCAGGAAAGAATGTGCGTACGTCCTACTTCAGAAACCTTATTCTGCGATTTTTATAAGGGCGATATTCAGTCCTATAGAGACCTTCCCAAGGTGTACAACCAGTGGTGTTCGGTTGTTCGTTGGGAAAAAGAAACAAGACCTTTCCTTCGTTCAAGAGAATTCTTATGGCAGGAAGGTCATACTGCCCACGCTACCGAAGAAGAAGCAGTTGAGCGTACCGAGCAGATGTTAAATGTTTATGCGGATTTCTGTGAAGAAGTTCTGGCTATTCCCGTAGTAAAGGGTAGAAAGACCGATAAGGAAAAATTTGCAGGTGCCAATGCAACATATACAATCGAAGCTTTGATGCACGACGGAAAAGCACTTCAGTCCGGTACATCACACAACTTCGGAACCGGTTTTGCTGAGGCATTCGGTATTCAGTATACAGACAAGGAAAACAAGCTTTCCTATGTACATCAGACCTCATGGGGTCTTTCAACCCGTATTATCGGTGCTATTATCATGGTTCACGGTGATGATTCAGGTTTGGTACTTCCCCCTGCTATTGCACCTACACAGGTAATGATTATTCCTATTCAGCAGAAGAAGGAAGGCGTGCTTGATAAGTCTTACGAGGTTAAGAGCCAGTTGATTAAAGCAGGCTTTAGAGTTAAGGTTGATGATTCCGATAAGTCTCCCGGATTTAAGTACAGCGAACAGGAAATGCGTGGTATTCCCGTAAGAGTTGAAATCGGACCCAGAGATATTGAAAACGGCGTATGCATCATCTGCCGCAGAGATACAAGAGAAAAGATTGAGGTTAAGTTAGACGAGCTTAGCAGTAAGTTAGCAGAGCTTCTTCCCCAGATTCAGCAGGATATGTTCAACAGAGCAAAGGCTCACCTTGAAGAACACACCTATGTTGCAAGAGATTGGGATGAATTTACCAAGACCTTCGATGAAAAGAGCGGATTCGTTAAGGCTATGTGGTGTGAAGAGTTAGCCTGCGAAGAAAAGATTAAAGAAGAGCTTGCAGTAACAAGCCGTTGTATGCCTTTTAATCAGGAACAGCTTTCCGATAAGTGCGTATGCTGTGGAAAACCCGCCAAAAAAATGGTATACTGGGGTAGAGCATACTAGGATAAAGAAAAGAATAAAAAAGCTTTCAAAGGGGTGTGTATACGCCCCTTTGTGTTTTTAATTTACGACAATACAATTTCTCGAGGAGCGTGAAATTTATTGTTTGGAATTGACTATTATTTATCAAATACATTACGAAAGAGGAGAAAGCAATGAATGTTTTAGTAATTAACTGTGGTAGTTCATCATTAAAGTATCAGTTTATCAATTCAGATACCGAAGAGGTTATGGCAAAGGGTCTTTGCGAAAGAATCGGTATTAAGGACAGTCAGATTACATATCAGCCCAAGGATGGAGAAAAGGACATTACCGTTATAGATATGCCCGATCATACAAAGGCAGTTGAAATGGTAATAAAGAAGCTTACAGATCCTGAAATCGGTGTAGTTTCTTCTCTTGAAGAGATTGATGCCGTTGGCCACAGAATTGTACACGGCGGTGAAAAGTTTGCATCATCGGTTATTATCGACGATGAAGTAATGAAGGCTATTGAAGAATGCAACGATCTTGCTCCCCTTCATAACCCCGCCAACCTTATCGGAATCAACTCATGTAAAGCATTAATGCCCAATGTTCCCATGGTAGCAGTATTTGATACCGCATTTCATCAGACTATGCCTCCCAAGGCATATCTTTACGGAGTTCCCTATGATTATTATGATAAATACAAGGTTCGCCGTTACGGTTTCCATGGTACAAGCCATGACTTTGTTTCTGCTGAAGCAGCTAAGTTTTTGGGAAAAGACAGAAAGGACTTAAAGATTATTGTTTGTCACCTTGGAAACGGTGCATCAATTTCTGCAGTTAAGAACGGAGAAAGTGTGGATACCTCAATGGGACTTACTCCACTTGAAGGACTTATTATGGGTACCCGTTCAGGTGACCTTGACCCTGCAATTGTTACTTTCCTTTC